>CAZAKD010000054.1:8451-8829 GCA_964485435.1 uncultured Lachnospiraceae bacterium | reverse complement strand
AAATCCATGCTTGTTGGACGTTCCGCACTTCTTGCAATTAACACTCTGTCCCATGAGCTTAATTCTGTCATAATATCAACTCCTTACCAAAGTGTACAACACCTGCTTTAAATTCTTACGTTCCACAATTTTATCAATTAATCCATGTTCTAATAAGAATTCAGATTTTTGAAATCCTTCTGGAAGTTTCTGTCCTATGGTTTGCTCAATCACTCGTGGTCCTGCAAAACCTATCAATGCTCCTGGTTCAGCTAGAATCACATCACCTAACATTGCAAAACTTGCTGTAACACCACCTGTAGTAGGATCTGTAAGTACAGAGATATATAAAAGTCCTGCTTCATCATGTTTTTTCAAAGCTGCTGAAGTTTTAGCCAT
>CAZAKD010000054.1:5602-8441 GCA_964485435.1 uncultured Lachnospiraceae bacterium | reverse complement strand
CGCCTCCAGAACAACAGAAAAGTATTACTGGTAATTTTCTTTTAGTGGCTAACTCTATTGTCCTTGTAATCTTTTCTCCTACAACTTCGCCCATGCTTCCCATGAGAAAGTCAGCTGACATAATTCCAATCGCTACAGGAATATCTTTTATTTTTCCTTCTCCAGTAATCACAGCTTCATCAAGGCCAGTCAATTCCTTTAAATTAGCTATCTTCTTTTGATAACCTGGGAATTCTAGTGGATCACTAGTTTCAAGCCCACTATTCCATTCAATGAAACTATCTTTATCTAGAATCATGCTTAATCTAGTTCTAGCGTCAATACGAAAATAATTCTCACATTTTGGACAAATATAATAATTAGATATTATGTCTTCCGCATATATTGTTCCACCACAACAAGTGCATTGTTTAAATAGCCCTTCTGGTACTTCAGGTTCATTCATACTTTGTGTTATCTTTTCCTTAATCTTTGTCTGTTTTCTTTCAGATGCAGATTCTGTTGTCTTTTTAAATAATTCCTTTAACACCATATCACCTACTTTTTGTTTTGCCCACGATTATTATTCTTCATCAGTTTTTCAATGAAGCCAGTATCTATATTACCTTTTATAAAGTCATCATGACACGTAATTTCATACTGAAAGTCAATATTTGTATCAATTCCTTCTACAATAAATTCACCCAAGGCGCTTTTTAGCTTCTTAATGGCAAGTTCCCTAGTTGCATCATGTACGATTAATTTTGCTACCATGGAATCATAGTATGCAGGAATTCTATATCCTGAGTAAAGTGCAGAATCTACACGAATACCCATTCCTCCTGGAAAATGAATGTTATCTACAATTCCAGGTGATGGCATAAAGTTTTTCTCTGGATTTTCTGCGTTAATTCTACATTCAATTGCATGACCCCTCATATGAATATCGCTTTGTTTCAGAGTCATTTCTTCACCATAGGCTATCTTAATCTGCTCTTTTATAAGATCTACTCCAGTTACCATCTCAGTTACTGGATGTTCAACTTGGATTCTTGTATTCATCTCAATAAAATAAAAGTTATTATCTTTATCAAGTATAAATTCTACTGTTCCAGCATTATAATATCCTGCAGATTTAGCTGCATTTACTGCTGCTTCCCCCATTTCCTTTCGGAGCGAATCATTTAATGCAACAGAAGGAGATTCTTCCATCATTTTCTGATGTTTTCTTTGAAGAGAACAGTCTCTTTCACCAAGATGAATTACGTTACCATGCTTATCTGCAAGAATTTGGAATTCAATATGTCTAGGGTTCTCTATGTATTTTTCAATATACATAGTTCCATCATTGAAACCATTCAAAGCTTCTGTCTTAGCTGTGTTGAAATGATCTATAAAATCATCTACAGATGTAGCGATTCTCATACCTTTGCCGCCACCACCTGCACTAGCTTTTATCATTACAGGGAATCCTATATCCTTGGCATGTTCTAGACCAACTTTAGCATCATAAATAGCTTCCTTGGTGCCAGGCACCACTGGAACTTTTGCTTTCATCATAGTATTTCTAGCTTCTGATTTATTTCCCATTTTATCAATTACTTTTGAAGATGGCCCTATAAATGTAATATTGCATTTTTCACACATACATGCGAATTTGCTATTCTCAGATAAGAAACCAAAACCAGGATGAATTGCTTCTGCTTTCGTAGCTATTGTAGCACTGATTATTCTCTCCATGTTCAGATAGCTTTCTTTAGAAGAAGCCGGTCCAATACATACCGTTTCATCAGCAAGTTGAGCATGAAGTGCATCTTTATCTGCTTCTGAGCAAACAGCAACTGTTTGAATTCCCATCTCTCTACATGCTCTAATAATTCTGACAGCAATCTCTCCTCGATTGGCAATTAAAATCTTCTTAAACATTATATTCTCCTTACCCAACCATGAAGGTTATTTCTGCTTCTACAGCAATCTTTCCATCTACATAAGCTTTACCCATACCAATTCCTACAGGTCCCTTTAACTTTATTAATTCAACCTCTAGAATTAATACATCTCCAGGCACAACTTTCTTGCGAAATCTAGCTTTATTAATTCCTCCAAAATAAGCCGTTTTCCCTTTATTACTATCTTCTGAAAGAATAAGTACAGCACCTACCTGTGCTAAGGCTTCAATCATAAGTACTCCAGGTACCACTGGTTCTTCTGGAAAATGTCCTGTAAAAAATGGTTCATTATAAGTAACACATTTACGTCCAACTGCCCTTTTACCTAATTCCAATTCATCAATACGATCTATAAGTAAAAATGGACTTCTATGTGGAATAATTTTTTTAATATCTTGAATTCCTAACATTAATTTACTCCTTTTATTCAGGGATAACTCGAATTAGCGGTTGCCCATATTCTACTATTTCACTGTTTTGTACAAGAATCTCAGATACCACTCCGCTATATTCACTTTCCACATGATTCATTAGTTTCATAGCTTCCACGATACCAATGACTTGACCTTTATTAATAGTATCACCAACTTTTACATAAGGATCTGCGTCTTCTGATGCTGCTGCATAGAAAGTACCAACAAGTGGTGAACTAATAATATCTCCTACCTCTAATGACTCTTCTGCAGGTTCTTGTTGATGTGAAACAGAAGATGTTACTTGAACTGGAGATTGACTAAAACTAACTCCACGATTTGCTTCTAAGGATAGTTTCATATTACCTTCTTCTAAAGTAAAAGAACTGAGGGATGATTTTGATACTGTATTAATCAGTGTTATAATTTGATCTATATTCATGTTAGAGTTTTCCTCCTTATTCTGTTTTTTATTTGCTAACTAAATTGTAGTATAAG
>CAZAKD010000054.1:0-5592 GCA_964485435.1 uncultured Lachnospiraceae bacterium | reverse complement strand
CTTATTCTGCATACTTTTTCACCATAAGACTACCATTGTGTCCACCAAACCCAAGAGAATTGGTTATACAATAGTTCACTTCTTTTTCAACTGGATCTTTGGTATAATTCAGATCCAATTCTTCATCTGCTACCTGGTATCCTGCTGTTGCATGAATATAGTTATCCATTACAGTTTTTACACAAGCAATAAACTCTACAGCTCCTGCTGCACCTAGTAGATGCCCTGTCATAGACTTTGTAGAATTAATATTAAGATTGTATGCATGTTCTCCAAATGCTTTCTTTATTGCTTTTGTTTCAAATAAATCATTATGATGAGTACTTGTTCCATGTGCATTAATATAATCTACTTGCTCTGGTTTTATTCCAGCTTCCTTTACGGTTAATAGCATTGCTCTTGCAGCACCCTCACCATCTTCTGCTGGTGAAGTAATATGGAATGCGTCACTTGTTGCACCATATCCAACTATCTCAGCTAGAATGTTGGCACCTCTAGCCTTAGCGTGTTCTAGGGATTCTATAACAACAACTCCTGCTCCTTCTCCCATAATGAATCCACTACGATCTTTGTCAAATGGAATTGATGCTCTTTTCGGATCTGTTGCGGTACTAAGAGCTGTTAACGCTCCAAATCCTGCAATACCCATTGGAGTAATGGCTGCTTCTGTACCACCTGCCACATATACATCTGCATCGCCACATTGAATAGAACGGTAAGCTTCTCCAATAGAATGTGTTCCTGTAGCACATGCAGTAACTACATTAATGCTCTTTCCTTTCAATCCAAATGCAATTGAGACATTTCCAGCTGCCATATTGGATATCATCATAGGAACCATAAGGGGTGATACCCTATTCGGTCCTTTATTTAATAACTTTTCATGATCTTTTTCTAATACTTGAAGACTTCCTATTCCAGAACCTACTGATATTCCGATTCTTGTAGTATCTTCTTTTGTTAAGTCAAGTCCCGAGTCTTTGATTGCTTGAGCTGAAGCTGCAACAGCATATTGACAAAATAAATCCATTCTCTTTGCTGTCTTAAAATCCATATATTCTTTTGGATCAAAATCATCAACTTGAGCAGCTAATTTTACTTTATAGTCAGTATTATCAAATCTAGTTAATTCTTTGATTGCTACAGTTTGTTTTTTAATATTATCCCAGAATTTACCAACACTATTACCCAAAGGGGAGATAATGCCCATTCCAGTTACTACAACTCTTTTCATACTTTTCTCCTTCACTATATACCCATTCCGCCGTCTACTTGTATTGTCTGACCTGTAATATATCCTCCATGATTTGAGGCTAAAAAAGCCACCGTTTCTGCTATATCTATTACATTACCCATACGTTTTAAAGGTATGTCTGCTAATATTTTTTCTTTTACATCATCTTTTAATACATCTGTCATCTCTGTTTCGATAAATCCTGGTGCCACTGCATTGACAGTAATACCTCGAGAACCAAGCTCTCTTGCTATAGATTTTGTCATTCCAATGATTCCAGCTTTTGATGCACAGTAATTCGCCTGACCAGCGTTACCTCTAAGTGCTACAACGGAAGACATATTAATAATTCTTCCTGACCTTTGTTTTAACATAGTTCTAGATACATGTTTCATACAATTAAAGCTGCCCTTTAGATTGGTATCAACTACTTGATCAAACTCTTCTTCGCTCATCTTAAGTAATAGATTATCTTTTGTGATTCCCGCGTTATTAACTAAAATATCAATACGGCCATATTGTTCCACAATGTGGGATATCATGCTTTTACATTCTTCATAATTAGATACGTTACACTGATAACTGATTGCTTCCATACCTTTTTCTTTGATGGCATTCACAACTTCATCAGCTTTTTCTTTAGAACCCATATAATTGACAATTACCATTGCATTATAACTTGCTAAGGTAAGTGCAATTGCTCTACCTATGCCTCTACTTGCTCCTGTAACTAAAGCAACTTTTCCTTCTAACATGTTGGTACCTCCTGTAATTTATCTAAATCAGTAATTTTTTCAATGTTAAATGTCTTACAGTCCCTAGATATCTTTTTTACAAAGGATGACAACGTTCTTCCTGGACCTATTTCGATAAATGTATCTACGCCATTTGCGATCATAGTCTCTACACTCTGTTGCCATAATACAGATGAAGATACTTGTTTACCTAATAAGCTCTTTATGTCTGAGCTTTCATATATATATTTACCATTTGTGTTATCTACATAAGGGATAACTGGCTTTTCTATGGTAATAGACTCTAGTTCTTTCATTAGCTTTTCGCCGGCTCCAGAAAGTAATGGAGAATGAAATGGGCCACTTACATTAAGAGGAATTACTCTTTTTGCTCCTGCTGCTTTTAGTTCAATACTAGCTAACTCTACAGCTTTTATTTCACCAGATATGACAATCTGTCCTGGACAATTATAATTAGCAACTGTAACGATACCTGAAGTTGAATTACATATATCCTTGACCGTATCTCCATCTAATCCTAATACTGCAGACATTGCACCAATTCCTGGTGGAACAGCTTCTTGCATTAAGATTCCTCTTTGTCTTACAATATAAAAGGCATCTTTTAGTGATAAAACACCACTGGCAACCAACGCTGGATATTCGCCTAAGCTTAATCCTGCTGTCACATCTCCACGGTAACCCATAGATTCTACTTTCCTTAACATAGCAACAGTAGCTGTCAGCATAGCAATCTGCGTATACTCTGTGATATTGAGAAGTTCATTTTCCTCAAAGCATATTTTAGCGATATCCATGTTAAGGGTATCTTTTGCTTCATCAAACACTTTTTTACTTTCTTCAAAATTATCATAGAAGTCTTTTGCCATTCCTATATACTGAGCACCTTGCCCTGGAAATATAAATGCTATCTTAGACACAATTTCACCTATATCCTTCCTATTACCCCCATAATAGTTTGAGTATCAAATCATTCTATTAAAAGGATGAGAAACACGACCTGCATGTTTCTCTCTTATTTAAATTATATTATTCGCCTCTTCAATAATCCCTTCAATGATTTCTTTGCAGGATTGCTTCTTACGAATTAATCCAGCGATCTGTCCAGCCATGAGTGAACCCTGAACAACATCCCCATCTATCACTGCTTTTCTAAGAGATCCAAGTGTAAGTAATTCTAATTCTTCAAAACTTGTTCCGTCTTTCTCAAGTTTTAGATAGTCTCTCGTCATTTGATTACGTAGAGATCTCACTGGGTGTCCTGTAGAACGTCCCGTTACGGTAGAATCTATATCTTTGGCATCAATTATCTTTTGTTTATAATTATCATGAACAATAGATTCATCAGACACAACAAATCGTGTACCAATCTGAGCTGCACAAGCACCCAATGCAAACACTGCGGCAAGGCCTCTTCCATCAGCAACGCCTCCAGCAGCAATTACAGGTATACTCACTGCATCAGCAATCTGTGGAATTAATGACATGGTAGTAAGCTCTCCAATATGCCCACCAGCTTCACAACCTTCAGCAACAATTGCATCTGCACCATACTTCTCCATTCTTTTAGCCAAAGCTACGGAAGCAACAACAGGAATAACTTTAATTCCTGCCTCTTTCCACATGGAGAAATATTTCTCAGGATTACCAGCCCCTGTAGTCACAACTTTTACGTCTTCTTCAATAACTAACTTAGCAATCTCATCTGCATATGGACTTAAAAGCATAATATTAACACCGAAAGGATTCTTGGTTAATTGTTTGGTGGCACGGATTTCATCTCTTACAATATCTACTGGTGCATTACCTGCTGCAATAATACCAAGGCCCCCTGCATTAGATACAGCACTAGCAAGATGATGCTCTGCAACCCAAGCCATACCACCTTGAATAATTGGATATTGTATCTGAAGTAGATCACATATTCTTGAATTCATATACTATCCTAACCTTTCTATGATAGGAGTAGATTTATGCTTCTACTCCCTTTTCTTTCAAATAATTAATTACAGCTTCCACTGTTTCTATAGAGGTTAAGTCCTCTGATGGTATCTCTACTTCATATTCTTCTTCTAAAGCCATAACTAGCTCGAATAGATCTAAGGAATCAGCACCTAAATCTTCTTTGAAATTTGATGTTAATGTAATCTCTGATTCAGAAACATTTAATTGCTCAGCAGTAATCTTTTTAATCTTATCTAACATTATTATTCTCCTTTAATTCAACTTTGTCTTTTTGTCACAACAAATTATACTTTGATAATCAAATTATTTGATATTCAAAATATAATACTTATTAATTCTTTTGTCAAGGAAAAAAGATGTATCAATTCTCCCAAATTAATACATCTCTCTTTATTCTATCCTAATATCTCATGATATATACAGGATATTTTATTGAATTTTTGTCTATATATTTTATTTTTCTTCAATTCCTTTATTCATATTTAACTCTTTTAAATCGATACGATATGAAATAGCTTGTTTATAATTTTGTATATTTACTTCACTGATATTTCCACCAAATTCCCCATCTAAAGACCATGGAACCAGCTCTCTTGCTTGAATTGATAAGGAGCTAGCTCGGAAAGTATATATAAGATTCGTACTTTCTCCTTTTGTAATTAAAAGTGTATTAATAATAGATTGTAGCTCTAGCGGATTCTTTGGTACTTTAATAAGACATACCTCGAATAAACCATCATCTAGCAGAATCTCTTTTCCAATAAATCCTTTAAATCCACCTACAGAATTAGAATTGGTTATCATTCCAAATATGAATTCGTCTTCCATTACGTAATCTTCATAGCAAACTTTCATATAATAACTTTTTAAACTTGGTAACCTTTTCATTCCTTCTAATATATAAGCCACTCTTCCAAGTGTATTCTTATATGTCTGAGGAGTTTCATAAGATACCTCTGTAAATGCACCAAAAGCTGCCACGTAATTAAAAAATTCCTTATTAAATGAACCTACATCAAAGTAATATGGTTGTCCATGAACAGCAACTTCTGCGGCTTTTAGAATATTTCTAGGAATCTTATGGCTCAGAGCAAAATCATTGGTAGTTCCGGCTGGAAGATAACCAATCTGAGGACGATTAGATAATCCCATAACCCCTGCAGTAACTTCATTTAAAGTTCCATCACCTCCAGAACATACAATTAGATCGTAATCCTTTGACTTTTGACTAATAATTCTTGTAGCATCCTTTTTACCAGCAGTAGGAAATATTGTAACTTCGTAATCAGCTTTTACAAATATCTCAATCACGTCAGATAATTTACTTTTAATTTTACCTTTCCCAGCTTGTGGGTTATATATAAATAATAATTTCTTCATATGATTACTCCTCTCCTGTTAAATTCTGCATACATTACCCTCATATATCTTATCTATTAACGCCTATATTTCCTATAAACATAGCATCTCCAAAACTAAAAAAGCGATATTTTTCTTCTACAGCTGTCTTATAAGCGCGTAATACATTCTCTCTTCCAGCAAGAGCAGAAACTAACATAATTAGTGTAGATTCAGGAAGATGAAAGTTAGTAATTAATCCATCTAATATCTTAAATTTGTATCCTGGATAGATAAATA
>CAZAKD010000053.1:0-8902 GCA_964485435.1 uncultured Lachnospiraceae bacterium | reverse complement strand
ACAGAACACTCTGTAATGTGTAGTAATACAGCATTGGATGGTGATGAAGTTATGATGCTTCGTCGTTTGCTAAAAGATATATATCCAAACCAATCCTTTTCTATGGTAAGTGATAGCTATGATTATTGGAATCTTGTAGATAATATATTGGTAGAATGTAAGGAAGATATATTGGAACACAATGGAACTCTATTGATCCGTGGTGATAGTGGGGACCCGGTAGAGATAGTGACTGAAACAGTATTCCATCTATGGGATATATTTGGTGGAACGATTAATTCTAAAGGATATAAAGTTCTAGATCCTCACATAAAAGCTTTATATGGGGATAGTATAACTCCACAAAGAGCGGAAGACATCTTTAATATACTTGTAAATAAGGGTTTTGCATGCAATAATGTGTCTTTAGGGGTAGGAAGTTTCTCTATGCAATGTCTTGAACAAGATGGAGCGTTTCTTCCATATACAAGAGATACTTTTGGAATGGCTGTGAAGGCAACATACGGTGAGGTTCAAGGGAAGCCACTTATGATTTTTAAAAATCCTAAAACAGATACAGGTAATTTTAAAAAGTCTCAACAAGGCCTATGTCGAGTATATAGAAATGATAACAATGAGATAACATATGAAGATGGTTACGACAAGAATACCTATCCTCAGGATAAAGAAAATCTATTAGAAACTGTATATAGGGATGGCAAGATGATAAAAGAATACAGTCTTGCAAACATTAGAGAACGATTACACGGAGGTAGATTCTAGTGAGTTTTGATGCGAAAAAAATAAAAGATGACATTGTACAATGGATAAAAGAATGGTTTCAAGTCAATGGAAATGGATGCAATGCAGTAGTTGGTATCTCTGGTGGAAAGGATAGTTCCGTTGTTGCAGCACTTTGTGTAGAAGCACTTGGTAAAGATAGAGTAATTGGTGTATTGATGCCAAAGGGTGTGCAACATGATATTGATATGGCTCAGAAGTTAGTGGAACATCTACGGATAGAGAGTATGACAATTAATATAGGGGCAGCATATGAGGCATTGCAGTTGGAGATAGAAAAAGGAATCGATACATTATCAGAACAAGCTCTTGTAAATATGCCTGCAAGAATGCGTATGGTAACATTATATGGTGTATCCCAATCTAAGAATGGAAGAGTGGCCAATACTTGTAATATGTCAGAAGACTGGGTTGGTTATGCAACTAGATATGGGGATGGAGTAGGAGATTTTGCACCCATTGCCAATCTAACAGTGACTGAGATTAAAGAGATTGGTAGAGTGCTTGGATTACCAGATGACTTAGTTGACAAAGTCCCTATTGATGGTTTAACTGATAAAACAGACGAAGACAATCTAGGATTTACTTATGATATATTGGATAAATATATCCGTCAGGGTATCGAACCAGACAAGGAATCCAAAGAGAGAATCGATGACTTGCATAGAAGGAACTTATTCAAATTAGAAAAAATGCCTTCATTTCCATACAAGAAAGGAAACTGATATAGTGAAACACAAGGACTTAGGTGAAAAAGAATATCTGGAAACCTATCGACAAAGTGATTATGAAAGGCCTTCGCTTACAACGGACATTGTGGCCTTCACTCTTAGTGATGAAGAGAAAGGGAATTATAGAAAGTTACCAGAAAAGCATCTTTCTCTATTGCTTATACAAAGGGGAGTGCATCCTTATAAGAATGATTGGGCTCTGCCTGGAGGATTTGTTCGTACAGGAGAAACAGTAGAAGATACAGCACGAAGAGAATTAAGAGAAGAAACAGGGGTCCAAGATATAACTCTATCCCAGCTACACTGCTTTAGTGAACCTAAGAGAGATCCTCGTGGCTGGATTATATCCTGTGCCTTTATGGCTTTGGCAGAAGAAGAGCAATATCATATTCATTCTGGAGATGATGCAGTGGATGCACAGTGGTTTCATGTGGATTACAACCTTATTGATAGAATTGTTGTGGATAAAGGTATAGAAAAGACAGTTCATAAACAATATCAATTAAAACTCAGTTATCAAGAGATTCAATTGTCAGCTATTATTGAAGTAAGGCTTTCCATGTCTTACAAAAGGCAGGATGTAGAATATGTAATCTTGGAGTCTAATGGAATTGCGTTTGATCATAGTAAAATGATTACATATGCATTGAATCAATTGCGTGATAACTTGCATATCTCCATGTTAGTTTTTGAACTCTTACCTGAATATTTTACGCTAAGAGATTTACAAAGTGCATTTGAAGTAATTAGTGGACAAGAATTATTGCCCGCTAACTTTCGACGAAAGATAGCTGAATATGTAGTTGAAACGGAAAAAGTTCAAGAAGGACATGGGCATAGACCTGCAAAACTTTATGTGAGGAATTATAAAAAGTTATCTTTTAATTGACAGATATAAAAAATAGTGATATTATCATAAGCAATATAAATTAAAACCGATGATTGAGAAGAGTAGTTAGGTTCGACTAGAATCCAGAGAGTTGCAGATTGGTGTGAATGCAGCAGATAGGTTCCTAATGAATGGACTCATAAGGGTGGAAAGAACAGCATGTGCTTAGTAATGTCCAACGGAGGTCCCCCGTTATAGGGAATAGGTGTTAGAATGCACTGAATAGAGAGCATGTATTTTATATACATGAAATTAGGTGGTACCGCAGAGGCTTAAGCTTTTGTCCTAAATATATTTTAGGATGGAAGCTTTTTTTATTGCTTTAAGAAGGGAGATAATAATATGTCAAAAGGAAGATTTGGTGTTCATGGGGGACAATATGTACCCGAGATACTTATGAATGCAATGATAGAATTAGAGGAGGCATATCATAAGTGTAAACAAGATCCAGAGTTTAATCAAGAATTAATGGACATGCTCAATGAATATGCTGGACGTCCCAGTCGTTTATACTATGCAGAACGCATGGCAAAAGACCTGGGTGGGGCAAAGATATATCTTAAAAGAGAAGATCTGAATCATACAGGTGCTCATAAGATTAATAATGTAATAGGCCAGATGCTTCTTGCAAAAAGAATGGGCAAGACAAGGGTAATTGCTGAAACAGGCGCAGGCCAACATGGCGTGGCGACGGCTACAGTGGCAGCTATGATGGGAATGGAATGCGAGATATATATGGGAAGAGAAGACACCAAGCGTCAGGCACTTAATGTATATAGAATGAGACTTCTCGGGGCTAAGGTTCATCCAGTAGACTCAGGAACTGCTACACTTAAAGATGCTGTATCTGATGCTTTCCGTGAATGGACTTCTAGAATAGATGATACCCACTATGTGATAGGTTCTGTTATGGGTCCATATCCATTTCCAGAGATGGTAAGAGACTTTCAGGCAGTAATAAGTAGAGAGATTAAAGCACAAGTTATGGAGAAAGAAGGACGACTTCCAGACGCAGTGGTAGCATGTATCGGTGGAGGTTCCAACGCAATTGGTGCATTCTTTGATTTCATTCCAGATGAATCAGTAAGGTTGATTGGATGTGAAGCAGCAGGACGAGGTATTGAATCCTTTGATACAGCTGCAACATTAAGTACTGGTAAACTAGGAATCTTTCACGGCATGAAATCTTATTTTTGTCAAGATGATTATGGGCAAATTGCTCCTGTATATTCCATATCAGCAGGACTTGATTACCCAGGAGTTGGACCTGAACATGCACATTTACAAGACATTGGACGAGCTGAATATGTAGCCATCACAGATGATGAGGCTGTAGCAGCATTTGAATACCTATCTAGAATGGAAGGGATTATTCCTGCCATTGAAAGTGCTCATGCAGTAGCATATGGTATAAAATTAGCACCTCAGATGAGTAAAGATCAGATTATGGTGATTAATATATCTGGACGTGGAGACAAAGATTGTGCAGCAATTGCTAGATATAGAGGGGAGGATATATATGAGTAATATTAAGAAAGCATTTGATCACGGAAAAGCATTTATTCCCTTTATTACATGCGGGGATCCATCATTAGATGTAACAGAAGAGATTATATATGCAGTAGAAAGGGCTGGAGCAGATCTAATAGAACTGGGAATTCCGTTTTCAGATCCAATGGCAGAAGGTCCGGTAATTGAAGGGGCCAATTGTAGGGCATTAGAAGGTGGCGTAACAACAGATAAAGTATTTGAATTAGTAAGAAAATTAAGAAAAACAGTAAAAGTTCCAATGGTATTTATGACTTATGCTAATGTAGTGTTCTCTTATGGTGCAGATAAGTTTATGAGTATATGTAAAGAGATAGGTATGGATGGTTTAATACTGCCAGATATTCCATATGAAGAAAAGAAAGAATTCGAGGAAATAAGCAAAAAGTATGAACTAGATCTAATACCATTCATTGCTCCAAGCTCAAAATCTAGAGTTGCTATGATTGCAAAAGAAGCAAGAGGTTTTGTATATTGTGTGTCATCTCTTGGTGTAACAGGTACAAGGGATGAGATAACAACTGATATAGAAGGAATGGTAAAGCTAGTTAAGAATGTGAATGACATTCCTTGTGCAGTTGGATTTGGAGTATCCACCCCAGAACAAGCAAAATACATGGCACAATACGCTGATGGTATTATAGTAGGTTCAGCTATAATGAAGCTATGTGAAATACATGGGAAAGAGTGTGTTCCTTATATAGAAGAATACGTAAAAAGTATGAAGAATGCAATTGCTATTAACTAACTAGATATCGTCTCAATTATACTAGAAAGAGGCTGTCGCCACACGATTTCTATTCGTGGAAGCGACAGCCTCTTTCTTTCAAAGTTTTTATATATAGATGATTCTATCCTATATCCATCCACCATCTAGTTTTATTACTTGACCTGTTAGGTAACCGTTCTTATAAGCAAGATGATATACAAAATCAGCCACTTCTTCGGCTTTACCCAAACGATTGGAAGGAATCTCGTTGATTAGATCTAGCAACTCATCATCTTCAAGAAAATGATTCATCTCCGTATCTATGGCACCACAGGCTACAGCGTTAACCTGAATATTACTAGGAGCAAGTTCTTTGGCAAGTGCCATAGTTAAGGAATTAATGGCACCCTTTGTAGCAGAATAGGCTACTTCACAAGAAGCACCAACGTTACCCCAAACTGATGATATATTAATAATCTTTCCACTTTGCTGAGATACCATGTCAGGTATGGCAAGGGTACAACAATTAAATACTGAAGTGAGATTTGTTTCAACGATACGATTCCAATCTTCAATCTTCATTTCAGAGAATAGCCCGATATATGATATGCCGGCATTGTTTACAAGAACATCAAGGGAACCGAACATTTTCTTAATAAGAACAAATAAATCTTTAGCGGTCTCATAATTACCCACATCACCTAAATATGCCAAGCAAGGAACTTGATAGCTTTCAATCTCTTTTCTTGTCTGCTCTAAGAGGTATTCATTCTTAATACAATTAATAACAACATTATAACCCTTTTTAGCAAACTTAATTGCAATAGCCTTACCGATTCCTCTAGAAGAACCAGTAATAAGTACAGTTTTTCTGTTCATAATAATTCCTCCATTCTTGAGATTGTCTATTGATATTATACCATATTATCGAGGAGATATGAATAATTAGTAGAAAGCATGTGAAGGAGATATTGCTTGCTAGTTCAGAGGGTTTTTGCTATACTATCTAGTAGATTGGAGGTAGGAAGTAACATGAAAAAGAAGAAGACTCCTGCTCGAATATTCCTAAACAACTTTCTAAAATCAATGTTATATATAGGAATATTAATCCTAGTTGGATTCGGAAGTTACAAAGCAACAATGCTTTATTATACTATAGATGGCCCACCAGATAATAAAAAAACAAAAGAACTAATTAAGGATATCGTGTCTGATGCTAAAGTGGAACCAATATCTAAAAATCTTATTTTTTCACAAAAGGATGACACAGGTGGAATTGAGCACATTATTCTTGAGATTACCAATACCTATACCAATAATACGGACTATGTGACCATTCCAGTAGATACTGAATGTACTTTGAGCAATGAGTTATATCAAAGGTTAATAGGGATTAATCCTGATATTCCACAGATTGTTCAACTATCTGAATTAAGTAACTATTTTGAAGGAGACTCTACATTCGAATACGGTGAACTTATATTAGAAGATATCTATGGAATAGAGATTAGCTACTATTCGTTGATAGAATCAGGTTACTTTAATACCATATTTGAAGATAGGAATGGAGTATTCGTATATACAGAACTATGGAAGAATCGTTTGAGGGAAACTGCATCAGAAGAAGAATGGGAAGAACTTCTTAAAGAACTCTATCAAAATGGACGTTCTAATCTCTCTATTAGAAATAAAGAAAAATATATCCCAACTTATTTGAAGATAAATTCTGACTATATCTATTTTTACGGTATACAGGATGACATCGCGGAGAGCACCAGTATGTTGGAGCACATCGTGAATAATGAAGTAGCACATACAACGATTCAACAGCAGGAACAATCCTTTCCAGGACAAGAACAGATGTCCTCCAAAGGTTATAACATAAGAATACTAAATGGAAGTGGGATTACAGGGCTTGCCGCTCATTATAAGGATAAGCTATTAGAAGATGGCTATACTATAACCAATATAGGTAATTACAATGATACCTTACTGACTAATACTAAAATTATAGTTGATACACAAGGCTTGGGATATGATTTAGCAGAATACTTTAAGGATGCAGAAGTCACAGTAAGTGACTTGGAAGAAGGCATAGATATTCAAATAATCCTAGGTAAAGTGGATAAAATCAATTAAAAAAGGTGAATTTTATGAAAACGCAGGTTAAAATAATGGGTTTAGATGTAGATATTATTACAATTAGAAATCTAGCCATAAAGATAAGAAGATATCTTACAAACGATAATCTTAATGTTATAGTGTTTGCCTCTACACATTTAATCGAAGAGATAGATCGAAGTGAAGAATTAAAAGAATTGATAGGCAAATCAGACCTTATTCTGCCCCAGGATGAGACTTTATTAAGTTTACATCATGTTGATGAACTAAAAGAAGCATCTATAATGGTGGGTGTACAGTACATATCATCCGTATTTGATAAACTCTCTTATGAGAAGAGATCAGCATATATTCTTGTAAGCGGTGAAAAAGAAGCAATGGGATGTAAAGAGTGGATTGCACAGTGGTATCCTAATATACAGATAATAGGAAGTTATTATAAGGAGATAGAACAAAATAAGGAGACTGTTATTAATGAGATTAATTCTTTAGTACCAGACATGTTGTTATGTTTCTTGAATTCTCCTGAGCAAGAACGGTTTTTGTTAGAAAATAAGGCAATGATTAATGCAAAACTAGGGATTGCACTTGGGAATGATAATCTTGGATTGATTAAAAAGTTCAAACAATCCAATGAAACTTCAAATGATAATAGCCTTAAGAAATTGTACAATCAATTAATAGAAAACAAAGGAATCACAAAACTACGAAATATAAGAATGTTTAAACGTAAAGTTGAGAATTATAAGAATAAAAAAGGTGGAAAAAGCAATGGAGATAATGAATAAGAAATCCAATTGGGAGGAATTACTTCTTATTGTTGTAGGCGTATTTCTATTAGCTGCTTCAGTTAATGTTGTTTTTGAACCAATCGGGATGGTTACTGGTGGAATCTCAGGACTTGCTATTGTGATAAAATACTATACGAGTGGTCTTGTATCAGGAGGAATTCCAGTTTGGCTTACCAATATAGCCCTAAATATACCATTGTTTATAATAGCGTGGAAGGTTTTGGGGAAGAATCATATTAAAAAGACAATCTTGGCAACAACTTGTTTTACTGTTGCCTTATATATTATACCCACTTTTGATATTCAATTTAATGACTTATTACTTGCAGCGATTGCAGGCGGAGTACTAGCTGGAGTGGGACTTGGAATGGTTTTTGCAACCACAGCAACGACGGGTGGAACAGACTTGTTAAGTGCTGTAATTCATTATTATGTGAAACATTACACAGTAGCAAAGTTACTCATTGTAATTGATGCTGTAATTGTAATACTTGGTGCTGTTGTATTTGGTTTTCATAAAGCAGCATACTCAGTAATAGCTGTATATATTACAGGAAAAGTAATGGATGGAATTCTAGAAGGTCTTAAATTTGCAAAGTTAGCTTATATTATCTCGGAACATTACGAAGAGATTGCAAATACAATACTTGCTGATATGGATAGAGGTGTTACAGGAATCTCTACTACAGGGATGTATCTCGGAAAAGATAGAAAGATGCTATTTTGTGTAGTAAGTCAAAAAGAAATTATATATCTTAAGGACATAGTAGCCAAAAAAGACCCCCGTGCTTTTGTGATAGTTAGTGATGTGAGAGAGGTAATGGGGGAGGGTTTTATTGAATATAGACAGTAAAAAATGATAAAATCGAAGAAAATATCATTAAAAATACATGTTATATCATGTTATATACAAATTAAACAAATCACGAAAAACTAATTTGTTAATTTGAGATATGGTTTTCAAAAGCTTTGTAGTGTATGATTACTAGTATAGAAACGGTTAAAAGTTACAACAAAAACGACATTCTATCTAGGGAGGAAATGAAAAAATGGCAAGCTTAAAACTTAAAAACATTAACAAAACTTATCCAAATGGATTTGTTGCCGTAAAGGACTTTAATCTTGATGTTGCTGATAAAGAATTTATTATCTTTGTTGGGCCATCTGGATGTGGTAAATCAACAACACTACGTATGATAGCAGGACTTGAAGAGATATCAGGTGGTGAATTATATATTGATGACAAATTGGTGAACGATGTAGAACCAAAAGACAGAGATATTGCAATGGTATTCCAGAACTATGCTTTATATCCTCATATGTCAGTGTATGA
>CAZAKD010000052.1:352-9078 GCA_964485435.1 uncultured Lachnospiraceae bacterium | reverse complement strand
CAAACCCAAAATATCAAGCCAATTTCAAAAATTCTATAATCTAAAACTAATAACTAATAGATCCAAGTTACACCCCACACCCCCTCAATAATCTAACACATTGATTTCAACAAATAATTTATGAAAAAATGGAGTTTTTGCTTGCGTCGGCACTTAGGCTCTGTCCTTTAGAGCCTTATGTACCGCTACGCTAAGCAACTAAGCGAAAGCGCCTCCATTTTTCATAAATCATTTGTTGAAATCATAGCATTACCCTCCCCAGGGTGTGGAAACCATGGAAACTAGCCATTTAATGATAACCGTGCTCTAGTGTAATTACGCATTTATATTTGTCGTTTATTTTGGATACCTCAGTTATTACATCTTCCACCAGTTTTTCTTCCTTCTCCACGCTATAAGAATGATCCACTACTAGGTCAAAGATCAAATTCACTTGGCCTTTTCCATTTACCATACGAAAATCATGAATGGAGGCATTTTCATCTTGTTGTTTTACAATTCTAATTACCAAATCTTTCATTTCAAGGACCTTCTCATCATTTACTTCAATAGGATCCATATGAATAACAAGAAATATTCCTAGGTCTTTTTTGGCATCCCTTTCTATCATGTCAATTATTTCATGAGCCAATTCAAAATCTATATCATTGGGAACTTCAGCATGAATAGAAGCCATGGTATGAGACGGTCCATAGTTGTGCACAATCAGATCATGACTACCAACAATATGCTCATACCTTTCCACCATCTCTGTAATCTGTTCATATAATTCTGGTTCCACTGCTTCTCCAAGAAGAGGTTCAATTGTTTCTTTTGCAATGTTATACCCTGCATAAAGTACAAATATGGATACAATAAGCCCCATATATCCATCTACCAACAGTCCAGTAGACTTTTCTATAATAATAGCGATTACTGTTCCCGATGTAATTATTACATCACCAAAAGCATCCGCAGAAGTTGCCTTCATAACAGAAGAATTAACACGTTTGCCAAGTTTACGGTTAAAGAATCCAAGCCATAACTTAATTAATATGGATATAGATAATATAATTACTGACATTAGACTAAAATTAATCTGTTGAGGTTTAATAATTTTAGTTACTGCGCTTTGTAATGTAGAGAATCCAACCTGTAGTACTAAAAAAGCTACTACTAACGCAGATAGATGTTCGAATCTTCCATGTCCAAAAGGATGTTCCTTATCTGCTGGTCTGTTGGCTAACTTCACTCCTATAAAGCTAATAATACTTGAAGCTGCATCTGATAAGTTATTAAAAGCATCTGCCTGAACAGAAATACTACGAATCAAGAGACCTATCGTAATTTTAATGAGAAATAGTAAAATGTTGCAGATAATTCCCACAACACTAGCAAGTAATCCGTATGCAGTCCTCACATCTGAACGACTAATTTTATCACTATCTTTTATAAATAATTTCACTAATAATCCTGTCATATGTCCACCTTCCCTTTACAGATTCCCTACATTATACTATAGGCACCTTATCTTTACAAGTTTGTTTCTCTCTTGATTTAGACTGTTTATAATGTTATTATTATTTTAGTTTACATACCTACATTATTGGGTGGAGAGGATTAATATGACAAATAATGAGAAATCACTAAAATTACATGAAGAATGGAAGGGCAAGATATCAACAACCTCCAAGTGTAATGTTAATACAAGAGAAGATTTAGCTTTAGCTTATTCTCCAGGAGTTGCAGAGCCTTGTAAGGTAATTGCACAGGATAAAGAGGCTGCATATAAATATACAATTAAATCTAATACAGTTGCAATTATATCAGATGGTAGCGCTGTCCTTGGATTAGGTAATATTGGACCTTATGCTGCCATTCCTGTTATGGAAGGAAAAGCTGTACTATTTAAAGAGTTTGGTGGAGTCAATGCATTTCCCATCTGTCTTGATACCCAAGATACCGAAGAGATCATTCAATCTATTGTTCATATTGCTCCTACTTTTGGCGGAATTAACTTAGAAGACATATCCGCTCCAAGATGTTTTGAGATAGAAGAACGATTAAAACAACTACTTGATATACCAGTATTTCATGATGATCAACATGGCACTGCTATTGTAGTACTTGCTGGCATTATAAATGCTCTTAAAGTGGTTAAAAAGAAGAAAGAGGATTGTAATGTTGTTATAAATGGTGCCGGTTCTGCTGGAGTTGCCATAACAAAACTTCTATTATCCTATGGATTTAATAATATAACAATGTGTGATATATCAGGTATCTTATCAAAGAATTCTACCAATCTGAATTGGATGCAAGAGCAAATGATGGAAGTTACCAATCTTTCTAATAAGGAAGGAAACCTTGCCAATGCCCTTGTAGGTGCAGATATCTTCATTGGTGTCTCCGCTCCAGGTATTGTAACAAAAGAGATGGTGTCTTCTATGAATAAAGATTCTATATTATTCGCCTTGGCCAATCCTATCCCTGAGATCATGCCAGCTGTAGCGAAAGAAGCTGGCGCTAGAGTTGTTGGTACTGGACGCTCAGATTTCCCTAATCAGGTAAACAACGTTGTTGCATTCCCTGGTATCTTCAAGGGTGCACTAGAAGGTAGAGCAACTCAGATTACAGAAGAGATGAAGTTAGCTGCCGCAAATGCAATTGCAGATTTAGTTCATGAGGATGAATTAAAGGAAGATTACATCATGCCAGAGGCATTTGATCCAAGAGTTGCTGATGCAGTTAGTAAGGCCGTTAAGAGCCTTATTCATAATTAATATGGAAGGACTAAGACAATCATGGGGGAATCAAAGGTATTATTCTCTCAATGATTATCTCAAAGAACAGTTTGGAGAAAAAGTGTATAAATTATCTCTAGACGGAGGTATGACTTGCCCCAATCGAGATGGAACACTAGGTAAGAATGGATGTATATTCTGTAGTCAAGGTGGTTCTGGCGACTTTGCTACAAGTCCTTTTCTATCCATTACACAGCAAATTGAAGAGGCAAAGACAAGGATTAAAAATAAGACCAACTGCACCAAATTTATTGCTTATTTTCAATCTTATACGAACACCTATGCTCCTGTGGAATATCTTGAGAAAATATATGTGGAAGCGATTGAGAATCCTGAAGTTGTAGCCCTATCCATTGGTACTCGACCTGATTGCATCGATGAAGACATTATTGAATTACTCTCTCGATTAAATCAAATAAAACCAGTATGGATCGAACTTGGATTACAAACTATCCATGAGGACACTGCAACCTTCATCCAAAGAGGTTATAAGCTCCCTACATTTGAATCCACAGTTGCTGCATTGAATAAGATTGATATTAATATAATTGTTCATATTATTATTGGCTTGCCCTATTACAAAGAAAGTGAACTCGTTGTAGAAGGACAAAGAGAATTACTAGAAACAATTTCTTACCTATCTAGGCAACCTATCCAAGGGATCAAATTACAGTTACTCCATATATTAAAAGATACCGCCTTGGCTTCTTATGCAAATGAGTTTCAAACACTTACCTTAGACGAATATATAGAACTACTGATATCATGTATAGAACACATCCCACCAAACATTGTGATCCACAGAATCACAGGAGATGGCCCAAAGAATTTACTCATCGGTCCTACTTGGAGTGGAAATAAAAAAATGGTGCTAAACACCATACATCATACATTAAAAGAAAAGAATACTTGGCAAGGAAGATGCTATAAACCCAAATACACCACTAAAAAGGAGTTGATCTTATGCAATCAGAAGCATTAACTTTATATAAATTAATCATCTTATCTATCCTTGATAAGGTGAATTTCCCATTAACCAATGCCCAGGTTTCAGATTTTATTCTAGATAAAGAGTACACTGATTATTTTACGATTCAGCAGGCAATCTCCGAATTATACGATTCTGATTTGATTCATACTACGTCTGTTCGTAACAGTACCCATTATAGAATAAGCTCCTCTGGTCAAGAAACTCTGAATTTCTTTGAGAATAAGATTCCTGAAGCAATTCAATTAGATATTGAGGAGTTTCTCAAAACCAATGGCTATGAGTTAAAAGAAGAAGTATCTACCATAGCTGATTATTTTGAGAATAAAAAAGACGAATATATTGCGAGATGCCAAGTAAAGGAAGATGGCAGCCCCATTATTGACTTAAGTCTAAGCTTACCTTCTGAAGAGGAGGCTGCTGCCATCTGTAATAATTGGAAATCTAAAAGCCAGGAGATATACGCTTATCTAATGAAGACACTTATGACAAGTGAGCAGCAATAATCTGGTCAATGGTATCCCATATTTCATCTCTACCGTCTTTTGACAATGCTGAGAATGGTATAATTGTTGTATCTTTTTCAGCTCCCAGTCCTTGACGAATCATCTTAATATGTTTGTCTTTCTGTCCTCGGCTTATTTTATCAGATTTTGTTGCAATGATAATTGGATGATATCCGTGATATACAATCCATTCATACATATTTTTATCATTAGCAGAAGGTTCATGACGAATATCTATGAGTAGGAAGATAGCTTTTATTTGCTTTGATTTCATAAGGTATCTTTCTATCATTTTCCCCCATTTTTCCTTTATGGATATTGATACTTTGGCATAGCCATATCCAGGTAAGTCTACAAAATATAACAGATCATTTATGTTATAGAAGTTAATGGTTTGTGTTTTTCCAGGTTGGCTTGAAGTTCTTGCGAAAGACTTCCGATTCATTAATGCATTGATTAAAGACGATTTTCCAACGTTAGATTTTCCTGCAAATGCGATCTCAGGTTTATCTGTTTCTGGCAATGTGCTTGTTATTCCACACACAATCTCTAAATCTAAACTTTTAATTACCATATATACACCTCTCTTTACTATAATAAAAGTCTCCCAAAAGTATCACCTTTAGCAGACTTTATTGTTTCTTATGCTATCTCATCTTTATTGCTTTTACGAGTTTTTTTTGTAATGGACTTTTTAACAATCTTATCTTGGGTGTAGATTAGTTCAGGTTCTCCTTCTTTCAAAGCTGCTTCCTTGGTAATCACAACTTTAGATATCTGATCATCTGATGGAATGCGATACATGGAATCCATCATTACATCCTCCATGATAGCCCTTAACCCTCTTGCGCCTGTCTTTCTCTCGAAAGAACGTCTAGCAATCTCTTGAATGGCATCTTCTTCAATCTCTAATTCAACACCATCCAATTCGAATAGTTTCTTATATTGTTTAATAATCGCATTCTTAGGCTCTGAAAGAATTCGAACCAATGCATTTTCATCTAGAATGTCTAGTCCTACGCTTACTGGAACACGACCAACAAACTCCGGTATCAAACCATACTTAACAAAGTCTTGAGGTAAAACTTGTTTAAATAGATCACCAATCTTTGTTTTATCTGTCTTACCAATCTCAGCATTAAAACCAATCGATTTCTGTCCAATTCGTGCTTCAATAATCTTTTCAAGTCCATCAAAAGCACCACCACAAATAAATAATATATTCGTAGTATCGATTTGTATAAATTCTTGTTGAGGATGTTTCCTTCCTCCTTGTGGTGGGACAGAAGCCACAGTACCTTCTAGAATCTTTAATAATGCCTGTTGAACGCCTTCTCCTGATACATCTCTTGTAATAGATGTATTTTCAGATTTTCTAGTAATCTTGTCGATTTCATCGATATATATAATTCCATACTCTGCTTTTTCTACATCAAAATCAGCTGCTTGGATAATCTTCAATAAAATATTTTCTACATCTTCACCTACATATCCTGCTTCTGTAAGGGCGGTAGCATCAGCTATCGCAAAAGGAACATTTAACAACTTTGCTAATGTTTGAGCCAAGAATGTTTTTCCTGAGCCCGTTGGTCCAACCATAATAATATTACTTTTTTGTAATTCTACATCTAAGTCTTTCCCTGATAGAATTCTCTTGTAGTGATTATATACAGATACTGCCAATACTTTCTTTGCTTCATCTTGGCCAATTACATATTCATCTAAAAATTCTTTAATCTCAATTGGCTTCAAAAGATTTATATCATTCTCTTTTACTTCAACTTCGAATTCTTCCTCCACAATCTCCGCACAGATATCTACACACTCGTCGCAGATGCATGCATTCCCAGGCCCTGCAATTAACTTCCTTACCTGATCCTGTGTTTTGTTGCAAAAGGAACACCTCAATACTTTTCTATCGTCCACTCTGTTTGCCACTATTTACACCTCACTTTTAGTAAATTAAGGCGCATGTATTATCTGAAACATGCGCCTTAATGCTTCTACTTATTATTTCTCAATTCTATTACTAATTACACTATCAATTAAACCATATACCCTTGCTTCTTCAGCTGTCATATAGTTATCTCTCTCAGTATCAACTTCAATAACTTCAATTGGTTTTCCTGTATTTGCTGCTAGAATTTCATTTAACTTTTTCTTTGTCTTTAATATATTATCTGCAACAATCTTAATATCTGTTGCTTGTCCTCTAGCACCACCAGAAGGTTGATGAATCATTACTTCTGCATTAGGAAGTGCATATCTCTTTCCTTTTGCACCACCAGCTAGCAAGAATGCTCCCATACTTGCAGCCATACCAATACATATCGTAGATACATCACATTTAATATAATTCATTGTATCATAGATAGCCATACCTGCTGTTACAGAACCACCAGGGCTATTAATGTATAAGTTAATATCTTTACCAGGGTCTTCAGACTCTAAGAATAATAACTGCGCAACAATTAAACTTGCTGTAACATCATTTACTTCTTCTCCCAAGAAGATAATCCTCTCTTTTAAAAGCCTTGAATATATATCATAGGATCTTTCTCCTCTACTTGTCTGCTCTATAACGTAAGGTACTAAACTCATAGGGCTCCCTCCTTTTTAAGCTTCTTTTGCTTCGTCTGCAATAAGATCTACTGCCTTTTGAACAGCAATATCCATCTTCATTTGTTCTTTTTCTTTGTCACCAATAATTTCTTTTAATTTATCAGCTTCCATTTGATACATAGTAGCCATTTCCCCAATCTCTTTCTCTAATTCTTCTTCAGAGACTTGAATATTTTCTGCCTTTACAATCGCTTCAAGAACCAGTCTGCTTTGAATACGTTTCATAGCTTGTGGTTTTAAAGTTTCAATATATTTTTGATTATCCATACCTGTAAATTGGAAGTATTGTTCAATAGTCAATCCTTGTGCTTGAATTCTTTGAGCGAACTCATCAGCCATTTGTCTAATCTGAGTATTTAACATAGCATCTGGAATCTCCATTGTTGCATTTTCAATAATCTTTTCAACAATTTCATCTTCTTTTGCTCTCTTAGAATCCTTTTCTTTCTTCTCAATAAGTTTTGCTTTTATGTCAGCTTTGTATTCATCTAATGTATCAAATTCAGATACATCTTGTGCAAAATCATCATCCAGTTCTGGAAGTTCTTTTTCTTTAATTTCTTTCAATGTTACTTTAAAAACAGCTGCTTTTCCAGCTAGTTCCTCTGCTTGATATTGTTCCGGGAAAGTTACATTCACTTCAACTTCTTCACCAATCTTTTTGCCTACTAATTGTTCTTCAAAAGTATCAATAAAAGAATGACTTCCTAAAGTTAGTGGATAATCTTCTCCTTTACCACCTTCAAATGCAACACCATCAACAAAACCTTCAAAATCAATCACTGTTTGATCTTTGTCTTGTGCAGGTCTATCTTCTACTGCAACTAATCTTGCGTTTTGTTCTCTTACTTTATCTAATTCAGCAGTCACTTCGTCGTCGTTCACTTCAATGTCTGCTTTCTTTACTTCAATTCCTTTGTAATCACCAAGTGTAACTTCTGGCTTTACTGCAACAGTTGCAGTAAAAATAAAAGATTTTCCTCTTTCTATCTGAGTAACGTCAATATCTGGCTGAGATACGATATCAAGATCACTTTCACTCAAAGCCTTTTCATATGCATCTGGAATTATGCTATTAGCTGCATCTTCATAGAAAATCTCAGTACCATACATTTTTTCAATAATCTTGCGTGGTGCTTTTCCTTTTCTAAATCCTTGAACATTCATTTTGCTTCTATTCTTAAGATATGCTTTCTCAATTGCTGCCTCAAACTCTTCTGCTGTAGCTTCTATCGTAAGCTTAACCATGTTCTTCTCTAATTGTTCAACCTGTAAACTCATTAATATTTCCTCCTTAAAATTCGTGAATGTATCTATTTTTCAATGATTACCCATTCTTACGTTTTGACATTAGTATATTATAACATAAGATAATTGTAAATACTATAATTTTTTTAATTTCAAAATATCAACGACTTCATTCACATATTTAGTACATGTTTCATCGTCTTTGGCCTCTACCATAACACGTATTACTTGTTCTGTTCCACTTTCTCTAATAAGGATTCTTCCGTCATCCCCTAGCTCTCTTCCTATTCTATTACCTGCTTCAACTACATCTGAATCTTCCATCGCTGCTTTTTTATCTTTAACATGTACATTAACAAGAAGTTGTGGGTAGATAACAAGGTCTTTAATAATGTCAGATATCTTCATCTTCTTCTCTAACATAACCTCCATAATTTTTAGGGAAGTTAGGACACCATCACCTGTTGTTGCATGTTTACGGAATATTATATGTCCTGATTGTTCACCACCTAGTGCATAGCCTTTATCAATCATACATTCGTTAACATATTGATTTCTTGTTCCTTCAGCAATCGTTTCACC
>CAZAKD010000052.1:0-342 GCA_964485435.1 uncultured Lachnospiraceae bacterium | reverse complement strand
TATTACTTAGTTCATTTCTTTCGTTCATATATAATCCACATAGATATAGAATAGCATCTCCATCCATAATATTCCCTTTATCATCAACAGCTAAACATCTATCAGCATCTCCATCATATGCAAATCCAATGTCCAAACCATTCTCGAGAACATATTTTTGAAGATTCTCAATATGAGTGGAACCACAATTGGTATTAATATTTATTCCATCAGGTTCATTATTGATTGTATATGTTCTTGCTCCTAATGCATCGAACACACCCTTTGCAATAGTAGATGCTGATCCATTGGCACAATCAAGCCCTACCTTAACATCTTTAAATGTTCTTGTTGCTAAAGACA
>CAZAKD010000051.1:6315-9108 GCA_964485435.1 uncultured Lachnospiraceae bacterium | reverse complement strand
TACTCTGCACAGGATAGATATAAGGAATTATTAGATTATTTTCTTGGAGAAGAATTATTCAGAAAATGGTTATATTGTAACCGCAGGGAACGAAGTAGCAAAGTCGGAAAATGATGAATTTGTAACAAAGGTGATTCCAGCTGGTAGATATGCAAAATTCTCAGTACATGGAGATATGGAAAAGGCAGTTGCACAAGCCTGGGGTGAGATATGGAATATGGACTTAGATAGAAGTTTTACAGGAGATTTTGAGGAGTACTTAAATAGTGATTTTGAAAATGCAGACATTGATATTTATATTGCGTTGAAATAATGGAATAAAATACATCTAAAACTAGAGTGATAAAAACAAACAGAATTAATATATTTAATTCTGTTTGTTTTTGTGGTAAGATTATACAAAAGTAATATTCACAGAGTTAAATAAATTATTATGAATATTTTTGGAGCTTGATAAAAAGGTGGAGGATTTTATGGTATATTTATCACAATTTATTTTTCCGGATTCAGAAACGGAGAGTAGTTTTTTAATGGGCTTGAAAAGAACATGTTTTGATACCTTCTACCCATATCAGATTCTACCTAAAAATCAACTGAGAGTTCTGAATTTTGAACCAATTACAATCTTATATGGCGGAAATGGTTCTGGTAAGACAACTGCCTTGAATGTGATTGCAGAAAAGTTAAAACTCCACAGAGATACCCTATATAATAGATCCAATTTCTTTGAAGACTATACGAATATGTGCTCTTATCAATTAGAGAGAATCATCACACATGATAGTAGAATAATTACAAGTGATGATGTATTCGACTTTATGCTTAATATTAGAAGTATCAATGATGGAATCAATCTGAAACGAGAGGACTTATTTGAGGAGTATCTTGACGCAAAATATTCAACATTTCAGATGAGAACATTAGATGATTATGAACAATTAAAAAAAGTAAATATGGCAAGGAGTAAAACCCAATCAAAGTATATAAGAGGTAATCTGATGGATAATGTCAGGGAACATTCTAATGGAGAAAGTGCTTTTAGATATTTTGTTGATAAAATAAAGGACAATGGCTTGTATTTACTGGATGAGCCAGAGAATAGCTTATCTCCAGAAAAACAGCAAGAATTATTAAAATTTCTTGAAGACAGCACAAGGTTTTTTGGATGTCAGTTTATTATTGCGACCCATTCTCCATTTATCTTGTCCATACAGGGAGCGAAGATATATGATCTGGATGCTGATCCAGTTGATATAAAGAAATGGACTCAGTTACCCAATGTCTTGGAATACTATAATTTCTTTAAGAAACATGAAAGTGAATTTGACTGAGAAAAACGTATGTGTATAGATAGAAACATTGGAAATTATGCAAAGGGAGGAATGAAAGTGGAGATGTTGATCATTGAAAAAGCTGATAAAAAAGATGCACAGCAAGTCCTAGATTATCTGAATATTGTAGGAGGGGAGAGCGACAACCTACTATTTGGTTTGAATGAATTCACAATGTCATTAGAAGAAGAGGAAAAGCATATAGAAAGTATAAAAAATTCAGAATGTAATGCATTATTTCTTGGCAAGATTGAAGATGAGATAGTATGTATAGGTAGTATGATGACCTCACCAAGAAAACGAATTGAACACCATTCTGAACTAGCTATATCAGTGAAGAAAAAGTATTGGGGGTTAGGTATAGGAACACAACTCATCAAGAAAATTATCCATTATGCAAAACAAAATGAAACTACAGAAATATTGCATCTGTAAGTAATGTATCGATGGTTTTCATAGGATATTTTGTTCAATATGTGTTATAAACAAATTATATTCCACTATCTATCAATCTATCTTCACAGAAAACCCTTCATAGGAACCTTTCAACTGATCAATCAAATCTTCTTTACTCAATTCTTTAATCCTAGTAGCCTCATCATATGGATAATACCTTATCCATGAAAATGTAGCCCTACCTTTTTCGTCACCTACATATACAGCCTCAGCAATATGTTCAAAATCATCCTTACTAATAACTTCCTGACTCGCATTGTGATAAATCTCTGTTACCTCACTTCCAACGCCTGTTGCTTCAGTAACCCAAGAAGCAAGAAGGACATCTGAGACAGAACCATCTCTAACTGAAAAAGACCTTTTAGTCACAAGACTATATGCCGCTCCAGCTCTCAGAAAATCATCCATAATATAAGAATATTTATCTTCAGTAACACTATAATACACGTCACTTGAATCTACCTGTATATCTGGTTCAGAATCACCTTCAGCTTTCTGCCAGGTTACCTTACTTAAGCCATCCATAGATTCATTCATCTCATAAATATCCGATGTTGTATAAAGACCACTTCCACCCATAACAGAAGCAATGATCTCTAACCTACCATTCTGATCAAGATCCGTTACAACATAAGCATTCATCTCAACCCCCAAATCATCAGGAATAGACCACATATGAATATTATCAGCAATAATTCCAATCTGTTCTTCAACATTCACTAAGTCATCAACATTACCTTTACTCTCATCAACCACAATAGTTTCAGCATCATTTGAATCTGATGTATCTAAAATAGGTTCCTCCAAAACAGAATTCTTACTACCAGAATCATTTCTAGTACACCCAGTCATAATTCCAACTCCAAAAACAAAAAATATCAATAAATTAATCACAACTCTTTTCATATTAATCCCCTTTTATAAAATATAATAATTCAAATAAACAAAAACAAAATAAACATTACCTCATTATATCATAAATTACAATCAATAATTCCAAAATTAT
>CAZAKD010000051.1:0-6215 GCA_964485435.1 uncultured Lachnospiraceae bacterium | reverse complement strand
AAATTATTTGTTGAAATCATAGCAGTAAATAGTAAACTAGAATATGTATATTGACATTGTGATATACATCGAATATACTTAGTAAAGATACTTTATAAACTATGTTTATTAAGGGGAGAATTATGAAAAGTATTAAATCAATCAAGAAGGATAACAAGAATAAGGTTAGGGAAATTATTGCTGTTTATGGTAACTTAACAAAACCTGAACTTGCAATGAAGACAGGACTAAGTGTTGTTACAATTAACTCACTTATATCAGAGATGGTTTTATCAGGAGAGGTAGTAGAGAATGGTCATGTGCCATCTGATGGAGGAAGGCCATCCATGCAATATGGATATAACTTTGATTTTCATCATTTTGTAATAGTGTATGGATATCAGAAAGCTTCTCAAAACTATTTTCAATTTGCTGTAACCAATCTTAAAGGTGAAATAATCAAAAAAAGAGAAATGAAGAAAGATATTGACAGTGTTGATGTTGAGAGCTTTAAAGATATATTAGATGAGTTCTTTGCAGAAGACAAAAGAATTACAATGATTGTATTTGGATTACCAGGTGCAAGCAATGATGAAGAGGTTGTTATTAATGATTACAAAGGAATAATAGGGAATACATTTATCCCTTTCTATCGTGAAAGATATAAAGTCCAGGTAGTCTTTGAAAATGACATTAATGCAATGACCTATGGTTATTACTATTTTGAAGGGTCTGCCAACTCAGTCATAGGAATATATTTTCCGAGAATCTATGCACCTGGTGGTGGAGCAATAATTAATGGTGAAATATACAAGGGTGTGAATAATTTTGCAGGAGAAATAGGATTTGCATTTTCCGATATACAATGGGATAGCTTAGATTATGGTCAGAAGTCTGAAGTGCTACCTTTGATTGGGAAAGTCCTTACTATATATTCTTGTATTATTGCTCCAGAGACTTATGTATTATATGGAGATTTCTTTCAAGCAGAGGATGCTAAGTGGCTTTGCGATTATATTGTTCAGAAGACAGATGGTAAGTTTGAGACAAGGATAATTGTATCTAATCATCTAGAAGAGGATTATGAACGAGGTTTGATTGCTATCGGCTTAGACAGATTAAACAAACTTAATACGACAAACGGGAGGATTTAAAACTTATGTTTTCAATTTTATTAGCAGTAATATATATTACATTTATTTCACTAGGGTTACCAGATTCAATATTAGGGTCTGCATGGCCAAGTATGTACGGACAATTAGATGTGCCGGTATCTTATATGGGAATTTTAACAATGATTATATCAGCAGGAACTATCGTATCTAGTCTTAATTCAGATAAATTAATATCAAAACTAGGAACTGGTATTGTTACAGTAGTTAGTGTGGCCATGACAGCAGTCGCTCTATTTGGTTTCTCTATATCTGGTTCATTTTACATGTTATGCTTATGGGCCATACCTTACGGATTAGGCGCAGGAAGTGTTGATGCTGCATTAAACAACTTTGTGGCTCTTCATTACCAATCAAAACATATGAGTTGGTTACACTGCTTTTGGGGAGTTGGAGCTACAACAGGACCATATATTATGGGAATGGCACTTACTAGGAACCTTCCGTGGAATAAGGGGTATCAAGCTATTGGCGTGATTCAAACATTGTTGGTAATAGGATTGGTACTATCTCTTCCATTGTGGAAAAATACGAAAAGCAGAATGGAAGATGGGGATAATCAAGAAAATGTAGTAGAACAGAAAAAGGGTATGAAATTATTCGATATTATTAAGATAAAAGGTGCTAAAAATATATTAATTGCATTTTTCTGTTATTGTGCTTTAGAAGCTACCACAGGTTTGTGGGCAAGTAGTTATATGGTATTTCATAAAGGAGTCAATTCAGAAACAGCAGCAAAATGGGCAGCTTTATTCTATTTTGGAATCACTGGAGGAAGATTTATCAGTGGATTTATTGCTGATAGATTTGGAGATAAGAAAATGGTAAGACTGGGGCAGATTACATGTGTTATAGGTATACTAACACTATTCATTCCATTTGGAACGATACCATCATTAATTGGTCTTGTTATGATAGGTTTGGGATGTGCACCAATATTCCCTAGTCTACTTCATGCAACACCTGATAATTTTGGACCAGAAAAGTCACAAGCTATCATGGGTGTACAGATGGCTACGGCTTATCTAGGAACAACGCTTATGCCACCTTTATTTGGAGTGATTGCAAACTATATTAATATAAGTTTGTATCCAGTATTTTTATTAATTATTATTGTTAGTATGATATATATGGTAGAAAGTATTAATAGAGCTGTAGAAAAAGAAAGGGGAGATATGCATGTTAGCTGATTATCATTTACACACATCTTTCAGTGATGACTCAGAATATGAGATGGAAGACTGTATAAAGCAGGCAATTAAGTTAGGGTTAGACGAGATGTGCTTTACAGAACATATAGATTATGGTGTAAAAACAGACCTGAATTGTAATATGCCTGCATATCTTAAGGAATTTACACGTTGTAAAAACATATTTGGCGACCAGATTAATCTTCGATTTGGAATTGAGTTTGGAATGCAAACAGGAACAGTTGAAGAATTCAAGAGAACTTTTGATAGCTATCCATTTGATTTTGTTATCTTGTCTTGTCATCAAGTTGACAATAAGGAGTTTTGGAATCAAGACTTTCAAACAGGAAAAGCTCAAAAAGAATATAATGAGAGATATTATGAAGAGATCTTAAAAGTCATAGATCTGTATAGTGATTATAGCGTTCTTGGGCATCTTGATATGATTAAACGTTATGATCTAGTTGGTGATTATCCTTATGAACATGTAAAACCACTTGTTGAAGAAATACTTAAGAAAGTAATAAAGGCGGGAAAAGGAATCGAAGTTAACACGTCATGTTATAGATATGGATTGAAAGATTTGACTCCATCATCAGCAATATTAAGAAAGTATAAGGAGCTTGGTGGAGAAATTATTACAATTGGTTCTGATTCTCATAAAAAAGAACATCTTGGTTATAAAATTGTGGATACTCAAAAGACTTTAAGTGATATTGGATATGAAGGTATATATACGTTTGAGAGAATGCAACCTTTATTCCACTCATTTATTAAATAATAATATTAAAACAGCAAAAAGCACTATCCCATGGATAATGCTTTTTGCTATTAAAGTAACTTAATCAATTCTTCTAACTGTTCAGATAAAACTTTTGCCTGCTCAAATTCAGTATCTTTTAATGCCAATTCTATTTTTGTTTCAAGCATTTTTTTCTTTTGTTCAAGCTCTAGATAGTCTTTATCAAAATGATTAGCGTATATCATCTTTCTGAATTTACGTATACTCACTTTACGAATGGCCTTATTTTCAATCATTAAAACATAATCCATACAGTTTACGATAGGATAGAAATCATGAGAGATCATAAGAACAGCACCTGTATAATTATCTAGGGCTCTTTCCAATGCAATCTGTGAATAGGTGTCTAGATGGCTTGTAGGTTCATCAAGAAGCAACATATTAGCATTGCTGGTTGATATCTTAGCAAGTTGAAGAATATTCTTCTCTCCACCAGATAAAGACCCTATCTTTTGATTCAAATATTCTTCATCGAAGCCATAATCTGATAAATGTTCCTTAATTTCTTGATAAGTTTGAAATCCTGCTTCGAAGAACTCTTCAAGTATTGTATTAGATTCATCTAGCATCTCACCTTGAAACTGGGATAAGAAAGCCATGTCTATATGGTCATTTATCATAATAGAATCATGATTATTTTGAAAGATTTCTCGAAGTAAAGTTGTCTTTCCCGTACCATTTGAACCAATTAGTGCAACCTTATCAGTAGATTTTATTTCAAAGTTAACATTTTCTAAAAGTGTATCGCCAAAGGCAACATTATAATCAACCACCTTTAGAGCAATTGTATCTTCTAGGTTTTTATCTGTATATAGACTGATAGCAGGTTGTTTAATATCAACAAAAGGTGCCTTTATTCTACGAGCTATTAATCTCTCTTGAATTTTTTCTCTGGCATGTAGAGATTTTCCTCTTGCTGCATCAGCTTGATGTGTTGCAACAGTTCTTAATTTATCAATTAAGGCAGAATTTCTTTCAATTTCCAGAGTGTCAGCAACAGCCAACTCTTGCAATTCGATTTTCTTTAGAAGTAGAGAGAAGTTATAATCAATATAGCGTCCATCAAATTCTTGAAGTTCCTGATTCTCCAGATTTAGAATTTTATTAAAACAATGATTCAGAAGATATCTGTTGTGTGTAATAATAAGCATGGTTCCTTTGTGATCATTAATTAGATCTTTCAGGGAATTAAGATTTTCAAAGTCTAAAAACACATCAGGTTCATCCATAATCATAAGATCTGGACTGGTTAACATCTCCTTAATTACCTGGATAAGTTTGAATTCTCCACCACTAAGTTTAGATACCATTAGATTTTCGTGTTTGCTTAGGTTTGCTAGGTTTAGTTTCTTATTAATATTACTTTCGAAATCATCTCCACCAATGGATTGAAATGTATCTAGAGTCTGTTGGTATTTTTCTAACAAAGAATCAATATCAGAAGCTGTCTCCATGTCAGCGCAAATGGAGGCAATATTATTTTGCAACTTAGTAAATTCTTCAGCTAAGTATTCAAAAACTGTAATATCCTTTGCCTGGTCTAATTGGGAGAATTGACTTACATATCCAATTCTACAGTTAGGAGCTATATCCAACTTTCCATCAAACATATATTTATCAGGATCCATAATCATCTCAATCAATGTGCTTTTTCCGCTACCACTTGTACCTATGAAAGCACAGTGTTGGCCGTCTTCTAGTATAAATGATATATTATTATATAGATCTCTTTGTGGAAATGAGTAGGATAAGTTTTCAACGTTTATCATATTAATACCTTTCTTTTATATAGTAGGTCACATTAGCGAATTTAACTTTCCTAGCTTAACATTTTTAATGACTAAATTCAATGCTTTTGTGGAAGTAATATGGGTCATGTGATATAATTTGCATCTAAAGATAACTATTATTATAACTATGATATGGAGGAAATATGACAGAACGTGAACTAGAAATTCTAGAAATCATTAAACAGCAACCTTTAATATCTCAAAACGAACTTGCTGACGTACTGGGTATTACACGTTCTGGTGTGGCTGCCCACATACATAAATTAACCAAAAAAGGATATATAAAAGGGAAAGCATATGTACTGAGTGAGCCTAGTTTTGTAACAGTAGTAGGTGGAACCAACATTGATATATTGGGAAATGCAAAAGATAAAATTATTCGTAATAACTCTAATCCAGGAAAGATTATTCATCTATTGGGAGGAGCAGCTAGGAATATAGCGCTAACATTAACAAAATTGAATGTACCTAACTATTTAATATCTGTCTATGGAGATGATTTAAATGGAAAGAAGTTCTTAGATGATGCAAAAGAGAATAATATGGATATTCAATATTGTGAGATGATTAAGAGAGATGCGACCTCTTCCTTTCTCTGTATTAATGATATGAATGGAAGAAGAATTACTGGAATCGATGATATGAATATATATAAGCAAATGACACCAGAATTTATAGAGAAAAATATAGAACGTATGAACCATGCTAAGTATTGCGTTATTGATACTAATCTACCGGACAACACCATTAATTATATCTGTGAGAAGGTAACTTCACCCCTTATAGTAAAAACCGTATCTCTTAATAAAAATGAACGGCTAATAAAAAACCTTGATAGAATAGAGGTCTTAGTAACAACACAAAATGAAGTATCCCATATGTTATCATACTTAAACGAATCATATAATAGTTTGGAACAGGCAGTGGACTTATTATTAGACAAAGGTGTAAAAAACATAATCGTATTCTCCACAAAAGATGGGCTTTACTTTAAAAACGCTGAAAGTAAATATCATATAAAAATGGAATTACCATACATCGTTAATACCAATGGAGCTGGTGCTACTCTAACGGGTACGTTAGTTTGGTGCCTACAGAACAATATGAAGTGGAAAGATTCTCTAAAATATGCGTATACTGCTGCAGTATACTCCATGCAGTCACAAGAAGCAGTTAATCCAGGGTTGAATCAGGAAGTTCTTTTTAAAAAGAAGAATGGGGACGGTACTTTTTGAGTTGGGGACGTTAGCTGAAGGGTTGGGGACGGTACCTAATGCATTGA
>CAZAKD010000050.1:6037-9269 GCA_964485435.1 uncultured Lachnospiraceae bacterium | reverse complement strand
ATATATTGCTACTAATGTAAAGTCTAATATTAGAGAATTAGAAGGTGCTTTAACAAAGATAGTTGCTCTTTCAAGATTAAAAAAGAGAGAAGTTAATGTTGAATTGGCGGAAGAGGCATTAAAGGATCTTATATCTCCTAATGATCAGAGAAACATAACTGCTGAATTCATTATTGAAATTATAGGTGAACATTTTAACCTTACAGTACAAGAACTATCATCAACCAAGAAAAGTAGAAATATTGCTTACCCAAGGCAAATGTGTATGTACCTTTGCAGACAATTAACTGAGCTTTCTCTTTCTGACATTGGTAAAAAGCTAGGTAATAGAGATCATACAACAATACTTCATGGTATCGACAAAATTACTAATGATTTAGAAAAGGATAGCCTTCTACAGAATACAATAGAAGTCTTAACGAAGAAGATTAGTCCTTAAAATCTATACACATTACATTGTTGATATCCTGTTATTTTTGTGTGTAAACATTTATTTTTTAAAAAATGATGTGTATAACTTAAAATTTATCCCTCAATTATTTTTGAGTTGTAAACATGGTTATCATTTGCTTAAAGTTAGATGTTTACTAGCAAAAAGCCACTTATCAACAAATTCACAGCCCCTATTACTACTTCTACTAAATATTTTTAATATTATCTAATGAATTCACCTCGAAGGGAGTTATACACAATATGAAGATTCTATGTGAAAAGTCAGACTTACTTAATAGTGTTAATATAGTTTTAAAGGCTGTTCCAGCAAAGACGACTATGCCTATACTTGAATGTATTGTTATCGATGCTAAATCTAATGTTATAAAGTTAATAGCAAATGATATGGAGCTTGGAATAGAGACCATAGTAAAAGGTGATATTGAAGAGAATGGTATTATTTCAATTAATGCAAAAGTATTTTCTGAAATTATTCGTAAATTACCAGATAATCAAGTAACTATTGAAACAGATGATAACTACATGGCAAAAATAACTTGTGAAAAAGCAAAATTTAATATATCAGGTAAATCATCAGAGGAATTTCCGTTTCTTCCTGTTGTTGAAAAAAATAAGAATATTACTATTTCACAATTTACATTAAAAGAAATGATTAGACAAACTGTATTCTCAATATCTGATAATGAAAGTAATAAAATAATGACAGGTGAACTTTTTGAGATTCATGAGAATGAATTAAAAGTTACTTCTTTGGATGGCCATCGAATATCTATTAGAAATATTAAGTTAAAAGATATTTATGAAGATATTAAAGTAATTGTTCCTGGAAAGACCTTAAATGAGATTAGTAAAATTTTATCTGGAGAAATATTAGAAGAAGTTAAAATGTTTTTCACTGATAAACATATTATCTTTGAGTTTAATGATACCGTTGTTTTATCAAGACTCATTGAAGGAGAATACTATAATATAAGCCAAATGCTTTCTAATGACTATGAAACAAAGTTTACAATCTCTAAAAAGGAATTTCTAAGTTGTATTGATCGTGCTACTTTACTAGTTAAAGAAAGTGAAAAAAAGCCGATAATTATAAGTGTAGAAGATGGAAAATTAGAATTAAAGATTAATTCATCTATAGGTTCAATGAAAGAAGATATTAATATACAAAAAGAAGGAAAAGATGTAATTATAGGGTTTAATCCAAGGTTTTTAATGGATGCACTTAGAGTAATAGATGATGAAGAAATCACAGTTTATTTGTTTAATCCTAAGGCACCTTGTTTTATAAAAGATAAAGAGGAAACATATACTTATCTTATTTTACCAATTAATATTAATGCAAATGCATATTAATTTACATTTTATAGTAAAGGAAGTACAAAAATGGGAACAATACAATTAAAAGAAGATTATATTAAACTTGGTCAAGCCTTAAAAGCAGCTGGATTGGTTGAATCCGGTGTAGTTGCTAAAATAGTAATACAAGAAGGTTCTGTGAAAGTAAATGGTAAAGTTGAAACACAGAGAGGTAAAAAGCTTGTAGATGGTGATATTGTTGAGTACGAAAATGAAACAATAAAAATTGTAAAATAACGATAATAGGTGTAAAAATGATTATAAAATCTCTTGAGTTAAGTGACTATAGGAATTATGATAAGCTAGCAATACAATTTAATAAAGGAACTAATATTCTATATGGTGACAATGCTCAAGGGAAAACCAATATATTAGAATCAATCTATCTCTCTGGAACAACAAAGTCACATAGAGGTAGTAAAGAAAGAGATATAATCCAGATCGGAAAAAGCGAATCACATATTCGTGTATTTGTTGAGAAGGATGAAGTTACAAGAAGAATAGACATGCATCTAAAGAAAAATAAACCAAAAGGAGTTGCAATAGATGGAATTCCAATTAAAAAGTCAAGTGAACTATTTGGAATGATAAATCTAGTTTTTTTTTCTCCTGAAGATCTTGCAATAATTAAGAATGGACCAAGTGAAAGAAGAAGGTTTATAGATTTGGAGTTATGTCAACTTGATAAAGTATATTTACATAATTTAACAAAGTATTCTAAAGTTATTAATCAGAGAAATATGCTTTTAAAACAGATTATATATAATCCATCGTTAAAAGATACCCTGAAGATATGGAACATGCAATTAGTGGAATATGGTTCGAAAATAATAGAAAGTAGATCTGCTTTTATTCATAGATTAAATATGATTATTTATGATATTCATAAAAATCTAACAGGAAATAAGGAAGAATTAATCATTCAATATGAACCAAATGTTGAAATTGATGATTTTTATAATAAATTAGAAAAAGTTGAGGAACGAGACATTCAATTTAAGATAACATCTGTTGGACCTCATAGAGATGATATTAGTTTTAACATTAACAATAAAAATGTTCGTCTATATGGTTCTCAAGGTCAACAAAGGACTTCAGCTTTATCATTAAAGCTGGCTGAAATTCAACTCGTAAAAGATACAATCCATGAAAATCCAATTCTATTATTAGATGACGTATTGTCAGAACTTGATAGGAAAAGGCAAAATTATCTGTTAAATAGTATTTATGACATACAAACGATTATAACTTGTACGGGATTAGAGGAATTTATAAACAATCGTTTTAAAATTAACAGCATGTATAAAATTGTAAATGGTACTATTTCAAAAGAATAATAGAATGACTTATTTTCATAAAAATAACAAGTGTTAAATTAGGAGGAAATATATGAATATGGAATACGGTGCAGATCAAATTCAAA
>CAZAKD010000050.1:0-6027 GCA_964485435.1 uncultured Lachnospiraceae bacterium | reverse complement strand
ATATTAGAAGGATTAGAGGCTGTAAGAAAAAGACCTGGAATGTATATTGGTAGTACTTCAGCAAAAGGATTGCATCATTTGGTATACGAAATTGTAGATAATGCAGTAGATGAAGCTTTGGCAGGATTTTGTGACACTATAGAAGTAACGATCAATAAAGATAATTCTATTACAGTTTTTGATAATGGAAGAGGTATACCAGTTGGTATTAACCATAAATCTGGGCTTTCCGGAGTAGAAGTTGTATTTACAATTCTTCATGCAGGAGGCAAATTTGGTGGTGGAGGATACAAGGTATCTGGAGGATTACATGGAGTAGGTGCATCTGTTGTAAATGCATTATCTGAGTGGTTAGAGGTAACCATTCATACTGAAGGTAAGAAACATTATCAACGTTACGAAAGAGGAAAATCTACAGGGCTACTTACAGTAGTTGGAGATACAGATGTTACAGGTAGTCAAGTTACTTTTTTACCTGATAAAGAAATATTTGAAGAAACTGTATATGATTATAGTATTTTAAAACAAAGACTTAGAGAGATGGCTTTCTTAACAAAAAATCTAAAAATTGTGTTAAAAGATGATAGAGAAGAAGAAGCAATTGAAAAAGTATTTCACTATGAAGGTGGAATAAAGGAGTATGTGGAATATTTAAATAAGCATAAAAGTCCTATATATGACTCTATTATTTATTGTGAAGGTAATAGAGATGAAGTTTATGTTGAAGTTGCTATGCAACATAATACATCCTACGTGGAAGGATGTTATAGTTTTGTAAATAATATTACAACTCCAGAAGGTGGTACTCATCTATCTGGATTTAAGAATGCTCTTACAAAGACATTTAATGATTATGCTAGAAGTCAAAAGTACCTGAAAGAAAGTGAATCAAATCTATCAGGAGAAGATATACGTGAAGGATTAACAGCTATTATAAGTATAAAATTACCTGACCCACAATTTGAGGGACAAACAAAACAAAAACTTGGTAATAGTGAGGCTAGAGGGGCTGTAGATAATGTTGTTAGTGAACAATTGACTTATTTTCTAGAACAGAATCCTAGTGTTGCTAAAATAATATGTGAAAAAGCTATAATGGCACAAAGAGCTAGAGATGCTGCAAGAAAAGCAAGAGATCTAACAAGAAGAAAAACTGCGCTTGACGGTATGACGCTTCCAGGTAAATTAGCTGATTGTTCAGATAAAGATCCAGCTAACTGTGAGATATATATAGTCGAAGGAGATTCTGCAGGTGGAAGTGCTAAAACTGCAAGAGATAGAGCAACTCAAGCAATTCTACCACTAAGAGGTAAGATTTTAAATGTTGAAAAATCTAGACTTGATAAGATTCTAGTAAATAATGAGATTAAAGCAATGATAACTGCATTTGGAACAGGCATACATGATGATTTTGATATATCTAAATTATGACAGATGCAGATGTTGATGGTGCCCATATTAGCACATTGCTACTCACATTTTTATATAGATTTATGCCAGAACTTATAAAGCAAGGATATGTATATTTAGCTCAACCACCTTTATATAAAGTTGAAAAAGGAAAGATGGTAAAATACGTATATTCTGATGAAGAGTTAAATAATATATTAGTTGAAATTGGAAGAGATGGTAATAATAAGATCCAACGATATAAAGGTCTTGGAGAAATGGATGCGGATCAATTATGGGATACAACTATGGATCCAGAAAGTAGAATATTACTTCGTGTAGCAGTAGATGAAGCAGAGTCTTCAGAGATTGATATGGTGTTTAATACTCTGATGGGAGATAAAGTAGAACCAAGGCGTGAATTCATTGAAGCAAATGCAAAATATGTTAAAAATATAGATATGTAATGTTTATCTTTCAAAAATAGATTGATTGAGTGTTAAGAAACTGGAGGAGTAAAAATGGATGAAAATATCTTTGATAAGGTTCATGAGGTAGACCTAAAGAAGACAATGGAAAAGTCATATATAGAATATGCAATGTCAGTAATTGCCTCACGTGCCTTGCCAGATGTGAGAGACGGACTAAAGCCAGTACAACGAAGAATTTTATATGCAATGATAGAGTTAAATAATGGACCAGACAAACCTCACCGTAAATGTGCACGTATCGTCGGTGATACTATGGGTAAATATCATCCTCATGGAGATTGTTCTATCTATGGAGCTTTAGTTAACTTAGCACAAGAATGGTCAACAAGATATCCTCTTGTAGATGGTCACGGTAATTTTGGTTCAGTTGATGGAGATGGAGCTGCAGCAATGCGATATACTGAAGCTCGTCTTAGCAAAATTTCAATGGAATTATTATCAGATATTAACAAGGATACAGTAGATTTCAATCCAAACTTTGATGAAACTGAAAAAGAACCAGCAGTTCTTCCGTCTAGATTTCCGAATCTTCTTGTAAATGGAACCTCTGGAATTGCAGTAGGTATGGCTACTAATATCCCACCACATAATTTAAGCGAAATTATTAATGCAGTACTTAAAATTATAAATAATATAGTCGAAGAAGATAGGGAAACAAGTATTGAAGAAATCTTACAAATTGTAAAAGGTCCAGATTTTCCAACAGGTGCAACTATTTTAGGAACAGCTGGAATAAATGAAGCCTATAGAACAGGAAGAGGTAAGATTAGAGTACGTGCTGTTACAGATATTGAACCAATGGCTAATGGTAAGAATAGAATTATTGTTACAGAATTACCATATATGGTAAATAAGGCAAGATTGATTGAAAAAATAGCTGAATTGGTTAGAGACAAAAAGATTAATGGTATTACAGAATTAAGAGATGAATCTAATAGAACAGGAATGAGAATATGCATTGAGCTTAGAAGAGATGTTAATGCCAATGTTTTATTAAACCAATTATATAAACATACACAATTACAAGAAACATTTGGTGTTATTATGTTAGCTCTTGTTAATAATGAGCCTAGAATATTGAATATACAGCAAATGCTGGATTTTTATCTAAAGCACCAAGAAGAAGTAGTAACAAGAAGAACCCAATATGATCTTAACAAAGCTGAAGAAAGAGCACATATCTTAAAAGGATTAATGATTGCTCTTGATAATATTGATGAAGTTATTAAAATAATACGTTCTTCAAAAAATGTAGCGGAAGCAAAAGAACAATTGATGGTAAGATTTGAACTTAGTGAGATTCAATCTCAAGCAATTGTTGATATGAGGCTGCGTGCTCTTACAGGTTTAGAAAGAGAAAAACTAGAAAATGAGTTAAGTGAATTAATGGAAAAAATATCTGAGTACCAGTTAATCTTAAAGGATAGAAAAAAATTATTAACTGTTATTAGTGAGGAAATAACTTTAATAAGAGATAAATATAAAGATGAAAGAAGGACTTCAATTGGTTTTGATGAATTTGATATATCAATGGAAGACCTTATTCCTGTAGAGAATACGGTTATTGCCATGACAAAACTAGGATATATTAAGAGAATGACAATTGATAATTTTAGGAGTCAGAATCGTGGTGGTAAGGGAATTAAAGGAATGCAAACCATTGAAGAAGATTTTATAGAAGATTTATTAATGACTTCTACTCATCACTATATTATGTTCTTTACAAATAAGGGAAGAGTATATAGATTAAAAGCGTATGAAATTCCAGAAGCTAGTAGAACTGCCAGAGGTACAGCAATTGTAAACCTAATTCAGCTAATGCCTGATGAAAAAATAACAGCAGTTATACCGATAAGAGAGTATAAAGAAAATCGTTATTTATTTATGGCAACAAAGAATGGAATTGTTAAAAAAACACCAATTAAGGATTATGAGAAAATACGTAAGTCTGGATTAAATGCAATTAGTCTAAGGGAAGATGATGAACTAATAGAAGTAAAATCTACAAATAGTAAAAAAGAAATTCTATTAGTTACAAAAAATGGACAATGTATCCGTTTTAAAGAAAAAGATGTTAGATCTACTGGTAGAACTTCAATGGGAGTAATAGGTATGAATCTATCAGAAGATGATGAAGTAATTGGAATGCAATTAGACACTCAAGGAAAATATCTATTATTTGTATCTAAATATGGAATGGGTAAAAGAACAGATATAAGTGAATTCACAGTTCAAAGAAGAGGCGGAAAAGGTGTTAGATGTTATAAAGTCACTGAAAAAACAGGTGATGTAATTGGTGTTAAGGCTGTTGATGATGACAATGAGATTATGATTATTACAACAGAGGGAATTATAATACGTCTAATGACCGATGAAATATCCAATCTAGGTAGAATTACATCTGGAGTAAAATTAATTAACATGGATAAGGTAAATGATATCACTGTAGCAAGTATTGCTAAAGTTAGAGAAAGTGATAATGCGCCAGAAGAAATCATTACTAATCTAGAGAAGGAACTTGAAGAAGAAAATATAGATTAATAGTATAATAAAAAATATTTGGAGATCAATCGATGAGAACAATACAGACAAGTATTATTATTGAAAATATAAGAGATATGTGTATTGAAGCTAACTATCAGTTATCTCCAGATATTAAAAATGCTATTAATATGGCAGAGTCCAGAGAAAAATCTCCTCTGGGTAAAAAAATACTTAGTCAACTAATTGAGAATATGAAAATTGCAACAAATGATCTGATACCTATTTGCCAAGATACAGGTATGGCTACAATATTTTTATATATTGGTCAAGACGTTCATATCGAGGGTATGAATTTAGAAGATGCAATTAATGAGGGAATACGTCAAGGATATAATAGAGGGTACCTTAGAAAATCAGTAGTAAAGGATTCAATCTATCGTGAAAACTCTAAAGATAATACACCTGGTATTATTCACTATGAAATAGTGCCAGGTGAAAATATTGAGATTATTGTTGCCCCTAAAGGTTTTGGGAGCGAAAATATGAGTAGGGTATATATGTTAAAGCCCTCAGATGGATTGGAAGGTATTATTGATGCTGTTATAGAAACTGTTGAATTAGCAGGTCCTAATGCCTGCCCACCAATTATAGTAGGAGTAGGTATAGGTGGTAATTTTGAAAAATGTACTTACTTGGCAAAAAAGGCATTAACAAGAGATATAAGAGAACATTCTGATATAGAGCATATCAGAGAATTAGAAAAAGAATTATTATTAAAAATTAATAAATTGGGAATTGGGCCAGGTGGAATAGGAGGAACTACTACAGCTTTAGGTGTGAATATTGAAACCTACCCAACACATATAGCTGGAATGCCAGTTGCAATTAATATATGTTGTCATGTGAATCGTCATACAAGAAGAATAATCTAGAAAATAATAATGTGTAATTATGTATAGAGGGAGAAAAGTTGGATAAATATATAAATACTCCATTGAATACTAAAGTTATAAATGAGTTAAATATAGGAGACTATGTATATATATCTGGTACAATATATACTGCTAGGGATGCTGCACATAAAAGAATGTATGATTCTATATTAAAAGGTGAAGAGATACCTTTTGATGTTAGTAATCAAATTATATATTATCTTGGACCAAGTCCAGCAAGAGAAGGACAAGTAATCGGATCAGCAGGACCAACAACAAGTAGCCGTATGGACAAGTATACACCTTTACTATTAGAACTAGGATTAAAAGGAATGATTGGTAAGGGAAAAAGAAGTTATCAAGTAATTGAATCAATGAAAGATAATAATGCTATATACTTTTCTGCTATAGGTGGAGCTGGTGCTTTACTTTCAAAATGTATAATATCATCTAAAATTATAGCTTATGAAGATTTAGGTACAGAAGCCATTAGAGAGTTAGTCATAAAGGAACTACCTGTAATTGTGACTATTGATCATCAAGGTAATAATATATATGAAATTGAACCACCAAAGTACAGGAAATAAATCTTGAAAATGTATTGACAAATGAAAAGTACTTTGATATACTAATCCTTGCGTTTGACGCATAAGAACATATTTATTTAAAGTTCAGTTGGAGAAATACTCAAGAGGCTGAAGAGGCGCCCCTGCTAAGGGTGTAGGTCGTTT
>CAZAKD010000049.1:0-9277 GCA_964485435.1 uncultured Lachnospiraceae bacterium | reverse complement strand
AAGTAACCGGTTCTTTGGATGATGAAGTGTTAAGAAATCTTCATGAGAGGCTTAATTATCTTCGCAATTTAGAAGATAAAAAGAATCAAGTACTCTCAACTATAGAAGAGCAGGGTAAATTAACGAAAGAATTAAAAGAACAGATTTTAGCTGCAACGACACTGGTACTTGTGGAAGATTTATATCGTCCTTATAGACCAAAGAGAAGAACAAGAGCAACAATTGCGAAAGAAAAAGGCTTAGAACCACTTGCTAATACCATAATTCTACAGATGACAAGGGTTTCAGTGGAAGAAGAAGCAAAAGCTTATGTAAATGAAGAAAAAGAAGTAAAATCAGTGGAAGATGCTATATCTGGTGCAATGGATATTATTGCAGAAGGAATAGCAGATGAAGCGAATTATAGAAGTTATATTAGAAAAGCAGTAATGATTGAGGGTATGGTTAGCTCAACTGCAAAAGATGAAAAAGTAGAATCAGTATATGAGATGTATTATAACTTTACGGAAAGTGTCCAAAAGATAGCAGGGCATCGTATCCTTGCTTTAAATCGTGGAGAGAAGGAAAAGATTCTAACAGTAAAGATTAGCGATCCAGAAGAAAAAATTCTAAGATATCTTGAAAAACAGATTATTATTAAGGATAATCCACATACAAATTAGATTCTAAGAAAGACCATAGAGGATAGTTATAAGAGATTAATTGCACCTGCAATTGAAAGAGAGATTCGTAGTGAACTTACAGAGAAAGCAGAAGATGGAGCAATTAAGGTATTTGGTAAGAACTTAGCTCAATTATTAATGCAACCTCCAATTGTGGGACAGACTGTACTTGGTTGGGATCCAGCATTTCGAACAGGTTGTAAACTAGCGGTAGTCGATCCTACAGGAAAAGTTCTTGATACAGTGGTAGTGTACCCAACTGCTCCACAGAATAAAGTAGAAGAGACAAAGAAAACAGTAAAAGCCCTCATTAAAAAGTATGGAATTACGCTTATCTCTGTTGGAAATGGGACAGCTTCAAGAGAGTCTGAGACGATTATTGTAGATATGCTAAAAGAAGTAGATGCACCAGTTCAATATGTGATTGTAAATGAAGCAGGAGCTTCAGTGTATTCAGCGAGCAAACTAGCTACAGAAGAATTCCCCCATTTTGATGTAGGTCAAAGAAGTGCAGCTTCTATTGCGAGAAGGCTACAGGATCCACTTGCAGAATTGGTTAAGATAGATCCTAAATCAATAGGTGTTGGTCAGTATCAACATGATATGAATCAAAAGAAATTGGGAGAGACATTAAATGGTGTGGTTGAGGATTGTGTAAATAAAGTAGGAGTAGATCTAAATACTGCTTCAGCCTCACTGTTAGAATATATCTCTGGTGTATCTAAGCCAATTGCTAAGAACATTGTGCTCTATCGAGAAGAAAATGGAAGGTTTGTCAATCGTAAGCAACTACTAAAGGTAGCAAAGCTTGGCCCTAAAGCTTATGAACAATGTGCGGGATTTATGAGAATAGCAGGTGGGGATAATCCACTTGATTCTACTAGTGTTCACCCAGAGACTTATGCGGCAGCAGAAGGGCTGTTGAAAAATCTTGGATATACCCCAGAGGATTTAAAAGAAGGAAAATTATCAGATTTGGGCAAAAAAATAGGCGATAAGAAACAGATGGCAGCAACTCTTAATATTGGTGAAATCACTCTAGTTGATATTATTAAAGAACTTGAGAAACCAGGCAGGGATCCAAGAGATGAGATGCCAAAACCAATTCTTAGGACAGATGTCCTTGAGATGAAAGACCTAAAAGAAGGAATGATCTTAAAGGGAACTGTTCGTAACGTAATCGACTTTGGAGCCTTTGTTGATATTGGAGTACACCAAGATGGCCTAGTTCATATATCACAACTTACCAATAAAAAGTTTGTAAAACATCCGCTAGATGTGGTAAGCGTAGGAGATATTGTAGATGTAAAAGTAATGAGTGTAGATCTTGCTAAGAAACGAATCCAGTTAACTATGATATTAGAATAGAACTACAGCAGAATATAAGCAAAAACATAGTTGACAGGATATATCTATAGGTGTATACTGTAGTCGATATATAACAATAGAATAAGGAAGTTCTTCGGGGCAGGGTGAAATTCCCGACCGACGGTATAGTCCGTGACCTGCTTAGGCAGTTGATTTGGTGAAATTCCAAAACCGACAGTATATAGTCTGGATGAGAGAAGAAAGCTTTTTGATATATTTATTGTATCAATTTTACAAAGTCACGCCCCGAATATTAATATTCGGGGCTTTTTTTGTGAAGAAGCAGAAACCTGGAACTTTCTCTTAAAAAAGGAGAGAATAACTATGACAACCATTACCAAAACAGAAAGAACCACAAAAACAAATTCATTACTAGGGATTAGATCCGTAACTGTAATCGGATTATTATCAGCCATTGCAATCGTCTTAATGCTTTTTGAGATTCCATTAGGGTTTGCTCCAAGCTTCTATAAAATCGATCTTAGTGAAGTGCCGGTACTTATTGGAGCATTCGCTCTGGGACCAGTTGCAGGAATCGTGATTGAAGCAATCAAGATATTATCCAATCTTCTTATTGACGGGACGATTACAGCAGGGGTTGGTGAAGCAGCGAACTTCATTATTGGTTGCGCTCTTGTAGTGCCAAGTGCAATCATATATCAAAAGACTAAGACTAAAAAATCAGCCATAATTGGACTTATTGTTGGAACAATTACATTAGTTGTTATAGGAAGTGCACTGAATGCATATGTATTACTGCCAACATTCGCAAAGGCATTTCATATGGACTTGGATGTTTTGGTTGCAATGGGAACAGCAGTTAATCCAGCAATTACAAGTTTAAATACTTTCGTATTATTTGCGGTAGCACCTTTTAATCTAATTAAGGGCGTAGTAGTATCCGTAATAACCATGATATTATATAAGAAGATAAGCTCAATTATTAAGGGCGATTTTATCGGATAACTAGTAACTAATTGAAAGAGTCTTCTTACACCTCTAGCGGGTGTGATAAGACTCTTTTCTTTTGCTAGAATATCTGATATAATCTATCCTATTATATAAGAAACTAGATAGATGAAACGATACGATACGTTATATAGATAGTAGGAAGTGAATTAGGATGAAAATAGAGAGTTTTAGTGCAAAAGACACATATCAGATGGGGCATAAGCTAGGAGAACAAGCAAAAAAGGGTCAAGTATATTCTTTAATTGGGGACCTTGGTGTTGGCAAAACTGTTTTTACTCAAGGATTTGCAGAAGGCTTAAGGATTACTGAACCGATTAGCAGTCCCACATTTACCATTATACAAGAATATGATGACGGAAGACTTCCTTTCTATCATTTTGATGTATATAGAATAGGTGATATATCTGAAATGGACGAGATAGGATATGAAGATTATTTCTATGGTGAAGGAGTCTGCCTTATAGAATGGGCAAATTTAATTGAAGACATCCTTCCAGACAATATAATATCGATTTTAATAGAAAAAGATTTGAACAAAGGATTTGACTATAGAATAATCACGGTGGAAGAAGGAACAGAGATATGAAAATATTAGGAATAGATAGTTCTGGATTGGTAGCTTCTATAGCGCTTGTAATAGAGGGAGATCTGATTGCAGAATATACGGTAAATTATAAAAAGACACATTCCCAGACATTGCTACCTATGTTGGATGAAATAGTGAAGATGATTGGCTTTCCTCTAGAAGAGTTAGACGCAATAGCAGTTGCAGGAGGTCCTGGCTCTTTTACGGGACTTAGAATAGGCGCTGCTACTGCCAAAGGATTGGGCTTAGCCTTGAAAAAGCCAATTGTGAGCATACCTACCGTAGATGGACTTGCATATAATCTATACGGGACAGAGAAGTTAATCTGTCCAATTATGGATGCAAAGCGTAATCAAGTATATACGGGACTGTATGATTATGAAGGTGAAAATCTTCATGTAATTAGTCCGCAAAAGGCAGTTTCCCTAGATAGTATTATTGAAGAGATCAACAGCATGAAACGAGAGATCATATTCTTAGGGGATGGGGTGCCTGTATATAAAGAACAGATTGCCTCTAAGATAAAAGTTCCTTACCTATATGCCCCAGCCCATTTATCAAAGCAAAGAGCTGGGGCTATTGCAACGCTAGGTTCTATTTATTATAAAGAAGGCAGAATACAGTCTGCTATGGAACACGAACCGGAATATCTCAGATTATCTCAAGCAGAAAGAGAACTAGCGGAGAAAAATGAAGCAAATAAAGAAGGACAAGGCAAGGAATAATAGAAGATATCATTATATATTGAGGTTAATAGGATGATAATACGCCAGATGGAAGAAAAAGATTTAGAACAAGTATGCCAGATCGAGCAGGAGAGTTTTTCAATGCCGTGGACTTATAAGGATTTCCTTTCTGCTATTGATGGAGATGAATTATATTATTTGAAAATATATTTAGTTGCAGAAAATGAAAATGGAATTCTAGGTTATTGTGGATTATGGGGAATAGCAGGAGAAGGTCAGGTTAACAATGTTGTTGTAAAAGAAGAATTTCGCAACCAACATATTGGGAAGCTTCTTTTATCTGAATTAATACAGCAAGGTGTTGGTCGGGGATTAGAATCATTTACCCTAGAAGTGCGAGTTTCCAATGAAAGTGCAAAGAGACTATATTCTAATATGGGATTTCAGGTTGCTGGCATAAGAAAAGACTTTTATAGTCTACCTACTGAAGATGCAATAATTATGTGGCTAAGTCCCCAACAGTCTTTGTATTAATTACCACTATATTATTTATCTCATTGAATATATAATAGGGGTATGGTAATCGCTTGTGGTTGTTATATGCTTTGGGAGGGATAAGCAATGAGAGAACAGAAGACTTGTAGCGGGAATGAGGACTTTGCAATCTACTGTAATAAATGTGGTAAAGAGCTATCGTATAGTAATGGAATGTTTAAAGAAGGAGTGCTCCAAATAATAAAAGAGTGGGACTATTTTTCTAAGAAGGATTTGGAGGTTCATCAATTTAACGTCTGTGAAGATTGTTATGAGAGAATGATAGAAGATTTTATTATCCCTATAGATATTAAAGAAAAGAGGGAAGTTCTATAAAAGTATAGAGTGTAAGCTATATGGAAACACCTAAGAAGTTGAGTATATACAACTTCTTAGGTGTTTCTGTGGTTTGTACTGTGTATTTCATGATTGGATTCTTGAAAGTGTAGTAAAACTATGGTAACATTAATAGATAAATTAATGTGATATATTGTATGGAAGATGTCGATACTACAATTATAATACAATATGATATTATCAATGGTATAATAGATATAAGTGAGGATAATAAAATGCTAGATGTATGTTTGTTAGGGACAAGCGGAATGATGCCTTTACCAGGAAGATGGCTTACGGCTTTGATGTGTAGATATAATGGTAGTAGTATGTTGATTGATTGTGGGGAAGGAACCCAGATTGCAATTAGAGAAAAAGGATGGAGCTTTCATCAAATAGATATTATTTGTTTTACCCATTTTCATGGAGATCATATTAGTGGATTGCCAGGTCTTCTTCTATCTATGGGAAATGCGGATAGAACAAAGCCAGTTGTATTAATAGGACCTAAGGGATTAGAGAAAGTTGTGAATTCTCTGAGAATAATTGCACCTGAACTCCCATTTAATCTAGAGTATATTGAAATAAATAAACCAGAAGAAACAATTGAGATAAATGGATATATTATTACTGCATTTCGTGTAAATCATAATATAGTGTGTTATGGATATAGTCTTAATATAAAAAGAGCTGGAAGATTCTTTATAGAGAAAGCCCAAGAGAATCAAGTACCTAGAGAATGCTGGAACCGATTGCAAAAAGGAGAAGAAGTACAATTGGATGGAAGAACATATACTCCTGAGATGGTTCTAGGCCCCCCTAGAAAAGGAATTAAGCTTACCTATTGTACTGATTCTAGACCTACGAATTCTATTGTAGAGAATGCAATGAAATCAGATCTATTTATATGCGAAGGTATGTATGGTGAACCAGGAATGGAAGAGAAGGCTTGTAAACATAAGCACATGACCTTTCAAGAGGCAGCCAAATTAGCAAAGAAAGCTGAAGTTCAGGAATTATGGCTTACTCACTATAGTCCATCGCTGATTAGACCAGAGGAATATATGAAAGAGGTTAAGAAGATATTTCCCAATGGAAAAGCTGGGAAAGATAGAAAAAGTATAACATTAGAATTTGAAAAGGATGAGTAACGAAAGAATAGTTCTCAAAGGAGGTAACCTTATGTTCAAAAATTTAAAAAATTTAAAATTTTCGAAGAATCCAAAACAAATGTTGATTTTCACTGTAATGATGATTATTATTTTAGTTGCTTATTTTTATTTGAGAGATAATAAAGACAGTGAATCCATGAAGCTACCTAATACAGAGGCAAGCAGATTGCTTGTGAAAGATGTTGAGATTGATTACCCGGCTACACCAACGTCAGTTGTAAAGTTGTATAGTAGAATTATTAAAACACTATACAATGACAAGTGGAAGAATGAAGAAGTGGATGGATTGATTCAAATGCTTCGATTGCTCTATTCGGAAGAACTATTAAGTAAAAACGAACAAGAAAAGTATAATACTACAATAAAATCTGACATAGCAGAATATAATGATAAGCAAAAGGAGATTATTAACTATAGAGTTGATGGTAAAAGCCAGGTGGTCACATGGAAAAAAGATGGTGTTGACTATGCTTCCTTAAATGTCATGTACTCTATGAGAGAGAAAAAGGATAGTTTTAAAATATATGAGAACTTTATTCTAATAAAAGAAAAAGATAAGTGGAAAATTGTTGGTTGGACGAGTGTGCCCGAAGTGGATATCGTTGAATAATATTGTGAAAAGGATATAATATGAAAAAAAGCATAACAGTACTAGCGATAGAATCATCTTGTGATGAAACAGCAGCAGCAGTAATTAGAAATGGAAGAGAAGTTTTGTCTAATATAATATCTTCCCAGATAGATTTACATAAATTATATGGGGGTGTAGTTCCAGAGATTGCATCTAGGAAACATATTGAGAAGATAAACCAAGTAATAGAAGAAGCGTTAAAAGAAGCCCAGATGACAATGGATGATATAGATGTAATTGGAGTCACCTATGGACCGGGTCTTGTGGGAGCACTATTGGTTGGGGTTGCAGAAGCAAAAGCAATTAGCTATGCTACAGGCAAACCGTTAGTAGGTGTCCATCATATTGAAGGACATGTATCAGCCAACTATATTGAACATAAAGAATTAGAACCACCATTTCTATGTCTTATAGTATCAGGAGGTCATACGCATCTGGTGAAAGTAAAAGAATATGGTGAATATGAGATTATTGGCAGAACTAGAGATGATGCAGCAGGAGAAGCTTATGATAAAGTTGCAAGGGCAATAGGGCTTGGTTATCCTGGTGGACCAAAGATTGATAAGTTATCTAAAGAAGGAGATAAGAATGCAATTCATTTCCCAAGAGCTCGTGTTGAAGGGGGAGAATATGACTTTAGCTTTAGCGGCTTAAAATCATCTGTATTAAATTATATAAATGGAAACAAGATGAAGAACCTTGATGTGAACAACGCAGATATAGCTGCCTCATTTCAAGAAGCCGTAGTAGATGTATTGGTAACTAAAACTATTAGTGCAGCGAAAGAATATGGTATGGAGCGAATTGCAATAGCTGGAGGAGTAGCGGCAAACTCTGCTTTAAGAGAAGAAATGACAGAAGCAGCAAAGGCTAATAACTTAGAACTCTTTTATCCATCTCCTATATATTGCACCGATAATGCAGCTATGATTGGTGTGGCTGCTTATTATGAATATATTCAAGGGGCAAGAGCAGGTCTGGATCTTAATGCAGTTCCCAACCTAAAGATTGGTCAAAGATAGATAGAGGGTATATAATGAAGAGGAATGGAATCACAGCAATTATTTTGGCGGCAGGTCAAGGAAAAAGAATGCATAGTAATGTAGCTAAGCAGTATCTATTAATGAAAGGGAAACCTATACTATATTATTCATTAAAGGCATTCGAGGATAGTATTGTAGATAACATCGTACTAGTTGTAGGCAAAGATGATATTGACTATGTATCAGAACAGATTGTACATGCATATGAGTTTAAAAAGGTTAGAAGTATTATTATTGGAGGTAAGGAAAGGTATCATTCTGTATATAATGGACTGATTGAGGTCACAGATTCGGAGTATGTACTTATTCATGATGGAGCCCGTCCCTTTATTACAAAAGAGATTATCCATAGAACAATTGAAAGTGTTAGTGTAAATAAGGCAACAGTAGTTGGCATGCCGGTGAAAGACACCATTAAGATTGTAGATGAACAGAATAAAGTGACTGAAACACCCTCCAGGGAAAAAGTATGGATGGTACAGACACCCCAAGCTTTTGATTATAAATTAATTATGAATGCTTATGATCAAATTATGAAAGAAGACAATATCTCTATTACAGATGATGCAATGGTATTGGAATATACATCAAACCATGACATTCAATTAATTCAAGGTAGCTATAAGAATATTAAGATTACAACCGAAGAAGATTTGCAAATAGGTGAAGCCTTTCTTAACTAAACTGTTTCCTTTGATGGAATTTTTTAAATAATTCGAAAAATTAAAGGATTGTTATTGACATTACAAAAAAGAGATGGTACAATAACAAAGTCGCAATTCCGATGAAACAAGTGATTCGACCTATTGATTGAAAATAAACCAAAAATCAATTAGAAAACAGCTTGACAAACTAAGAATTAAAATGGTATACTAGTCAAGCAACATTTGGAGAGGTGTCCGAGTGGTTTAAGGAGCCGGTCTTGAAAACCGGTGATTCCGAAAGGGACCGTGGGTTCGAATCCCACCTTCTCCGTTTGCGGTGAAACCACCATATAACGGTGGTTTTATTGCTGGAATAAAAGTGTTTTAATCAACGGCTTGGTTTACTTGGAGAAGTACCCAAGAGGCTGAAGGGGCTCCCCTGGAAAGGGAGTAGGTCGTTAATAGCGGCGCGAGGGTTCAAATCCCTCCTTCTCCGTAGGACTTCAATAAAGTCGAAAAAAGATATTGACAAGCATTTGTTGGTATGGTAAGATAGTCGAGCTGGTTAAAACAAACAAGCAATCAAAAGTACATTGATAATTAAATAGTAAAACAACCCTGAAAATTCTAAATAAAACAAGGT
>CAZAKD010000048.1:3659-9439 GCA_964485435.1 uncultured Lachnospiraceae bacterium | reverse complement strand
ACTGGTCCCGGTACACCAACACCTATTCCAACGATATTATCTTTATCAACTTTATGTTCTAGGACTTTCTCCTGAATAGATTCTGCCACATCAGGAAGTATGAAAACTCCTCCATCTTCCGTTCTAGTCTTCACTTCCCACTTATCTACAATAGTTCCGTCTGTTGTAAATAATCCTACCTTAACTGTGGTACCCCCAACATCAACTCCAAAACAATACTTTTCCATCTAATTAGTTCCTCCCAGGTTATTTTTTCATTAAATTATTTGTCACACGATTATATAATTCTTGCGCAGCATTATAACCCATCTTCTTTTGTCTGTAGTTAACCGCTGCTGACTCTACAATTACAGCAAGGTTTCTACCTGGCCTAATTGGGATTGAGTGACATACTATTTTATTACCTAAATATTCTGTATATTGTTCATCTAGTCCTAATCTATCATATTCTTGATCCTTGTTCCATTCTTCTAGTTTAATTACTAGGTCAATGGATTGTATATTCTTAACACTTTCAACACCAAATAATGTCTTCACGTCAATAATTCCTATTCCACGCAATTCAATAAAATGTCTTGTGATATCAGGTGCTGTTCCAATTAAAGTGTCATCACTTACTTTCTTTATCTCAACTACATCATCTGTAACTAGACGATGTCCACGCTTAATTAATTCCAATGCTGCTTCACTCTTACCGATTCCACTCTCCCCAGTAATAAGCACTCCTTCACCATAGACATCTACCAATACTCCATGAATGGATATTCTTGGTGCTAACTCAACATTTAGCCATCTAATTACTTCTGCCATAAAAGAAGATGTGGTCTTTTTACTTTTTAATAAAGGCACTTTATATTGTAATGCAAGCTTAAGAATTGGTTCTGTAATCTCAAGATCACGACAAAACACAATACATGGTACTTGATGTTCAAAAATCTTAGTCAACATATCAATACCATGATTCTCTTCTATACTCTCCATATAAGCATACTCAACATAGCCAATTATTTGAATTCGATTAGAATCAAAATAGTCAAAGAAACCAGCTAGTTGTAACGCAGGCCTATTCACATCTGTCTGAGATATCTCGATGTGTTCAATATCAATCTCTGGTGTACAGTTCTCAAGATGGAATTTGTCTATTATTTCCTTTAACCCTACCATATACATTATTTATCTCCTTTTCATCGTAAGAAATTCTCATTTATCTTTTATTCTACCACATTATTGTCAGGTCGTAAATGAAAGAAATCATACACCTTTTTTGCAGAACCTAAGTTCATAGATGGAACCTTGGCCAATTCTTCTACTGAAGATTCCTTTATGGCATCAATTGAAGCATAATACTTCATCAGAGCCTTTCTTCTAACAGGTCCAACTCCTGGAATATCATCTAGAATGGAGTGTACTTGACTCTTCTTTCTTAGTGATCGATGATATTCTATTGCAAATCTATGGGTCTCGTCTTGAATACGAGTTATTAGTCGAAATGCTTCGCTATGATGATCTATTGCTAGCTCAACATTATTGTAATATAGTCCCCTAGTTCTATGATTATCATCCTTTACCATACCACATACTGGAATAGAAAGTTGAAGGGAATCTAATACCTTAAGCGCTATATTTACTTGCCCTTTTCCACCATCCATCAAAATTAGATCAGGATATCTTGTGAAACTTCCATAGGAAGCATCTAGATTCTTTTCCTTTAATTCCTCTTCTTCTTTTTTGCCATGTAGAAATCTTCTAGTAAGTACTTCTTCCATGCTTTCATAGTCATTAGGACCAGTAACTCCTCTAATTTTGAATTTACGATAATCATTGCGCTTTGGCCTGCCATTCTCATACACTACCATTGAGCCAACTGACTGAAAACCACTTGTATTAGATATATCAAAAGATTCTATTCTTACAATAGACGGTAGCCCCAAGGCATCTCCAATCTGTTTTACTGCACCCTTTGTTCTCTTTTCTTCTCTTATGAGTTTTTCTGAATCTTGCTGTAATACTAAGGAAGCGTTCTTAGCTGCTAATTCAACTAGTTTTTCTTTTTCTCCTCTTAAAGGCACTTTAATATATACTTTTTGTCCACGTTTTCTTCCTAACCATTGACTTATTACATCCTCTTCTTCAATTGGTTCTTGGAGCAACAACTCTTTGGGGATAAATGGTGTTCCAGCATAGAATTGTTTGACAAAACTAGTCATTACCTCACTTCTTGTATCATGTTCTACTCCTGATAAGTGATAATGCTCCCTTCCTATTAACCGGCCATTCCGAATAAAAAACACTTGAACTACAGCTTCATCCCCTGCCCTTGCAAATGCAATAATATCTCGGTCTTCTTGTTCTGCACTATCTGTAATCTTTTGCTTCTGAGCAATTTGTTTGATACTATTCATAAGATCTCTATAACCTGCTGCTCCTTCAAAATCTAGTTCTTCCGCAGCTTTTTTCATCTTTTCTTCCAGTTGATTTAATACAGGTGCATAACGACCACCTAGGAATTCAAGAGCCATATTAACAAGTTTTCCATATTCCTCTTCACTTATATATCCTTGGCAAGGGGCATCACACTGTTTCATATGATAATATAAACAGGGTCGGGTTTTTCCAATATCCCTTGGAAGTACCCGATTACAAGTTCTTATCTTGTATATCTTTTGTATCAGATCTATAGTGTCCTTTACAGCTGTTGCACTGGTGTATGGGCCGAAATATTTAGCTTTATCTTTCTTTAGCTGTCTTGCAAATAGAATTCTTGGATATGGTTCTTGTACGGTTACTTTTATATAAGGATAACTTTTATCATCCTTAAGCATGGTGTTATATTTGGGTCTGTGTTCTTTAATCAGATTACATTCTAATACAAGGGCTTCTAATTCTGAATCAGTAATGATATATTCAAAGTGATCTATCCTTGATACCATCTGTATAATCTTGGGTGTATGGTTTCTGTTACTCTGAAAATACTGTCTTACTCGATTCTTTAGACTTATTGCCTTACCTATATATATAATATTGTCTTTACTGTCTCTCATAATATAAACTCCCGGTTTCCCTGGCAGTTTCTTCAATTCTTCGTCTATATTAAACATGAGCAACTCCTTTGAGTTAGTGACGGAACGATGACCCGAGTAGTTGCTTCTGTAAAGGAGGCGCTTTCGCTTAGTTGCACTTCGTAGCGGTACATAAGGCTCTGAAGGACAGAGCCTAAGTGCCGACGAGTGCAAAAACTCCTTTTCAGTAGCAATTACTCGGGTCGTCGTTCCTGGTTACTGGCAAGTTTGTGTGATAGTTAATATATTATACCTCTTATAATATTTCGGTTTCTACTTTGGTATCTTCTTTAACTTTTTCTTTGGTTTCTTCTTCTGGGGTGCCTTTTACTTCATGATATATTTTCATGAATTCTTTTCCGGTAATGGTTTCTTTCTCGATAAGGTGTTCTGCTATTTTGTCTAATACGTCTCTGTTGCCTGATAAGAGAGATACAGCCTTTTGGTAGCATTCTTTTAATAGTCTCATTACTTCTTGATCGATTTCAGCGGCAGTTGCATCTCCACAGTTTAATACAGCTCTTCCATCAAGGTATTTATTCTCTATAGATTCGAGTCCCATTAGACCGAATTTGTCTGACATTCCGTATTGGGTAATCATTGCTCTAGCGAGAGGGATGTTGCTTTTTCTATATCGTTTGAAGCTCCTGTTGTTATAGAATCAAAGACTAGTTCTTCTGCGGCGCGTCCTCCATATAGAGTAACGATACGCGTCAATAGCTCATCTTTACTCATAAGATATTTTTCTTCTTCTGGTACTTGCATTACATATCCAAGTGATCCCATTGTTCTTGGTACAATAGTGATCTTTTGTACTGGTTCTGCTTTCTTCTCTAATGCAGTGACTAAAGCATGCCCTACTTCGTGGTAAGCAACAATTTTCTTTTCTTCTTTTCCAAGAATACGATCTTTTTTCTCCTTACCGGCAATTACCACCTCTACAGATTCAAATAAATCATCCTGTGCAACTGCTTGACGTCCATTTTTTACTGCATTAATGGCTGCTTCATTTATAATATTAGCAAGGTCAGAGCCTACAGCACCAGAAGTTGCTAGCGCTATGGCATCTAAATCTACTGAATCATGCATTAATACATCTTTAGAATGCACTTTTAATACATCCACTCTTCCTTTCAGGTCTGGTTTGTCTACAATGACTCTTCTATCAAAACGACCAGGACGAAGAAGGGCTTTATCAAGCACTTCAGGCCTATTTGTAGCTGCTAATATAACAAGACCTTTTGATGTATCGAATCCATCCATCTCAGATAATAATTGATTCAAGGTTTGTTCTCTTTCATCATTTCCTCCACCATACCTAGAATCTCTGCTTTTTCCTATCGCATCAATCTCATCTATAAATATGATACATGGAGCTGATTGTTGTGCTTGTTTAAATAGATCTCTAACACGTGATGCACCAACACCCACAAACATCTCAACAAAATCTGAACCCGACAGAGAAAAGAAAGGTACTTTTGCTTCACCAGCCACTGCTCTAGCCAATAGGGTTTTACCAGTACCTGGAGGCCCCACAAGTAGTGCTCCTTTTGGTAACTTAGCACCTATCTGAGTATATTTACCTGGATTATGAAGAAAGTCAACTAGCTCAGTAAGAGATTCTTTCGCTTCTTCTTGTCCAGCCACATCTTTGAATGTAACCCCGGTTTCCTTTTGTACATATACCTTAGCATTACTCTTTCCAACTCCCATCATACCACCACTGCTTTTTGATATGGTACGGAATAGGAACCACATTACTATCCATATTAACAGGAATGGCATTACCCATGCAAAGAGTAAATCAATTATATTAGAACTTGTATCTTGAACTTCTTTACTATAGTTTACACCTGATTCCTTTAGTGTCTTTGTTAAATCCTCATCATTCATATTACCGGTATAGTAAGTAATCTCATAAAGTGGATTTTCTTGTTCCTTTGGTAAGAAAGTGATTCGATCACTCTTAATAAGCACGGACTTTATCTGCTCTTTGTCAAGCATATCCAGAAACTCATCATAAGTAACCTCTTTATTGGTACTTTCCTTTAATTGATTAGATACATAGGAAAACATACTAAATATACTAACGGCAGCTACTAATACTATTATCCAACCCGTTTTATTCATTTTATTATTATTCTTATTATCTCTATTACTATTATTATCCATACAAAACCTCCTTTTTGGATATTTACATTTAATCTTACCATTCCCTTATTCGATAATCAACAATTTCAGAGAAATATTATAGAATTTTAATTCTTCTATTTGTCTATCTTCTTCCTTTTTTAAGATAAATACTATATAATAAAGAACACGAGGAAATAAATTGGAGGGGTTATTTATGAGGATATTAGTTGACGCAGATGCTTGCCCTGTGAAACAAATTATAGAGAAAGTTGGAAAGGAGCATCAGATTCCAGTTGTTATGATTATAGATACCAGTCATATATTACACTCTGATTATTCAGAGGTTATAACAGTAAGCCAAGGACCGGATGCTGTAGATATTGCCTTAATTAATCGAACTAAGAAAGGTGATATAGTTGTCACCCAAGACTATGGAGTTGCTACAATGGCTCTTGGTAAACAAGCTGTAGCTATTCATCACAGCGGTAAAATATATACAGATGATAATATCAATCAATTACTATTTGAACGTCATATCTCTAGAAAGCAAAGAAAAGCCGGGGTTCGAACAAGTATTATTCGAAAACG
>CAZAKD010000048.1:0-3649 GCA_964485435.1 uncultured Lachnospiraceae bacterium | reverse complement strand
AAGCAAAACTTTACTATATTCATGTTGTGGATTCCGGTAGAGTTCCTCCACCGTGGCGTTCTCCACTATTTCTCCCTTATACATTACACATACCCGATCACAGATCTGAGCTACCACATTTAGGTCATGTGATATAAATATATATGTTAGTTCATATTTCTCTCTTAATTCTAGAAGTAACTTTAATATTTGGTCTTGTACCGTTACATCTAGGGCTGACACCGGTTCATCTAGAATGATAACCTCCGGCTTTAACATGAGTGCACTGGCAATACTAACCCTTTGCCTCTGCCCACCGCTTAGTTCCTGAAGATACCTTTTTCCATGTTCTTTTAACAATCCAACTTGTGATAAACTCTCGTACACTGCTGCCTTTCGCTCCGCTCTGGTATATCCTCCTCTGATTCGAAGTGGTTCTTCTAAGTTCCATTCTACTGTCTTAGCTGGATTCAGACTTCCATAAGTGTCTTGGAATACCATCTGGGGTGTGCCCGTGTTTAAGGTTATTTCACCGGTTATATCTTTATGGAGTCCTCCTATAACCTTAGCAAGCGTTGATTTTCCACTTCCACTTTCACCTACCACACCCATAATCTCACCCTTCATTAAGGTAAGAGATACTTCCTTTAATATTTGAATCTTTTTGCTTTTACTAAATAGTTTCTCTTGCTTTTCATTATAATATGAATTTAAATGATTCACTTGAATCATTATTTTTTTCTCTTTCGGTCTATCATGAATCATCTGGGTAGAAAGTCTATGATGAATACTTGGTACTGCTTCTAATAACCTCTTAGTATATTCTTCTCTAGGTCGATAGAATAATTCTTCTATTGGACCTTCTTCAACAATTACTCCTTCTTTCATAACCAATGCTCTCTCACATACTGACTTTATTACACCAAGGTCATGAGAGATTAGAATAATTGTTGTCCCATATTCTTTGTTTAATTGTTTGATTAATTTCAATATCTGTGCCTGTATGGTAACATCTAGTGCAGTAGTGGGTTCATCTGCAATCATTAGCTTTGGACGACATATCATAGCCATTGCAATCATTACTCGCTGCCTCATCCCACCAGATAGTTGATGGGGATACAATTCATATATTCCCTCTGGATCATTTAATCCCACCTTAGTAAGCATACTCATTGTCTGTTCACGTATCTTTTCCTCTTTGTCCTCGCTATGATTGCGAAGCATCTCTTCCACTTGAGTGCCGATTCTCATTAAAGGATTCAGAGATGTCATTGGCTCCTGAAATATCATTGAGATCTCATTCCCTTTTAGATCTCTAAGTTGCCTATTATTCATCTTAAGTAGATTTTTTCCCTCGAAAAAAATAGAACCCCCCATAACATTCCCAGAACTAGGCAATAGATTTATTATAGATAATGCTGTCATCGATTTACCAGAGCCTGACTCACCAACAATCCCTAATATTTCCCCTTCTTCTATATGAAATGAGATCCCATTTACAGCCAAAGTCCTTTTTTTTGAAGTGGAGGAAAATCCGATCTGAAGATCCTTAACTTCTACTATATATCTCTCTTCCATTGGTTCCTCTCCTTTCCTAGCTACGAATCTATTATCATAGTAAAACCGAGCACAGTTAACATAATCATTATTCCTGGCGCAAGGGCATACCAAGGCGCAGAAAACAGATAAGGTTGAGCCTCAGACAACATCCTACCTAGGCTTGCGTCTGGAGGTTGTACACCCAATCCTAGATAACTCATTCCTGCTTCTGCAAGGATTGCATTATTAAATCCAATGGCTATAGAAGTAAATAGAATATTCTTCGTATTTGGCAGAATGTGATGAAACATAATTCGAATATCACTTGCTCCCATTAGTTTAGCGCCTTTTACAAAATCTCTTTCTTTTAATGTTATATATTCACTGCGAACAACCCTAGCAAAACTAGGGATGAATACTATACCAAGTGCAATTATTAAGTTATATTGCCCCGTGCTAAATATACTTATAAAAACCAATGCTAATAATATACTGGGAAATGATGCAACGGCGTCATTAATCCTCATTAATATCTCATCCACAAATCCTCCATAGTAACCTGTAACAGCTCCTAATACAGTCCCTGCACCTGCTCCTATTACAACAGTAGACAGCGCAACTAAGAAGGTAGTTTTACTTCCTTCCATTACTCTGCTTAAAATATCTCGTCCAAAGTTATCAGTACCAAGTAAATGGGATAAACTCGGCGCCATATTCTTAGCCGTACCATCCATTTGATTTGGATTATAAGGTGTGTGAATCATCCCAATCAGCAGAATAGCACTTACAATTCCCAGCAAAACAATACCTATTATGTAATTTATATCTTTCTTCCTTCTCATAGCAAGACTCCTATTCCAGAGTATCTTTATCTTATGTCATTATGAAAATCTTATTCTAGGATCAATATAGCGATATAAGATATCTACCATATAATTTAAAACAACAATTACGGTTGCTATATATAATACTACAGTGCTTACCACGTGATAATCTCTATTAGAGATGGCCACTACTAATAATCTCCCTAAACCAGGAAGGCTAAATACTTGTTCAATCATAATACTTCCAGCAAAGACTTCTCCCACCATCATAACAAAGAACGTGAGAACCGGAATTAGGGCATTCTTAAGAACATGATTAAATAGAATTCTATTCTCACTTGTCCCTTTACTCCTTGCCGTCCTAACGTAGTCCATTCTTAATTCTCGTAACAATGAACTCCTTAAAAACTTCACAAGCATCCCTATCTTAGGAAGAGCGATAGCAATAGAAGGAAATATCAGATAATTAATAAATCCTACTATACTCTCATCTGGGGCAACATAAGCACCCGGAGTAAATAACTGAAGAATCAGTCCGCATACTAAAGTAATGATCATGCCTAAAAAGAATGGAGGGATAGCCATATTCACCTGACAAAAAAAAACAATCAGGCGATCTAGCATTCCTCCCTCTTTCTTAGCTGATAGCAGCCCAAGTGGTAGCGAACCTGCCACAATGAATAAAATAGAAAGCACTGCTAAGAAAAAAGTCACTGTAAATCGATCCTTTAATAGATTGGCTACTGGTATCTTATATTGTGTAGAAGTCCCAAAATCACCTCTCAATATATTAGCTAACCAGTTTCCATAACGAATATACAGTGGTTTATTTAATCCCATCTCTTCTCTGAGTGCTTCAATGGTTTCCTGTGTTGCACTAGTTCCAAGGGAAGCAATTACACTATCACCTGGAATAATAGAAAAGGCGATAAAAATCAAGAGTGAAATAACCAACAATGTTATAATAAGTGTTAAAAGTTTTTTTACAATATATTTCATCTCTTTTTATCACCTTTCTATTTTATCTTTTAGTTACTATTCACAGCCCTTTTAGTAAACAGGAACGATGACACGAATAAATGCTACTGAAAAAGAAATTTTTGCACTCGTCGGCACTTAGGCTCTGTCCTTTAGAGCCTTATGTACCGCTACGTAGTGCAACTAAGCGAAAGCGATTCCTTTTCAGTAGCATTTACTCGGGGCATCGTTCCGTCACTTAAGTCAGCTGTGAATAGTAACATCTTTTATCTACTTAGTAAAATATACGGTAGACATATCTTGTACATATACTGGGTAGAATGTATACC
>CAZAKD010000047.1:0-10168 GCA_964485435.1 uncultured Lachnospiraceae bacterium | reverse complement strand
AGTGCGGGTCTACCTTTGGGAGTAACATTTTCATTTCTTATTTCTTCGCCTATGGTTGATTTAGGATCTTTAGTACTTTTGATGAGTATTTTTGGAGGAAAAGTCGCTGTTTTTTATGTGATACTTGGTCTGATAATTGCCATTGTTGGCGGAACTATAATAGAGAAATTACACATGGAGAAGTATGTAGAGGGCTTTATTTCTAAAGGAGGAAGTGTGGATATTGAATCTCCTGATTTATCAAGACGTGATCGGTTGATTTTTGCAAAAGACCAGATGGTTGACACTTTTAAAAAGGTATTTCCTTATATATTAGTGGGAGTTGGAATAGGAGCTCTTATCCATAATTGGATCCCAGAAACATGGATTGTAAATATTCTAGGAACAGGTAATCCATTGGCGGTTCCATTGGCAACTATTATAGGTGTTCCTATATATGCTGATATATTTGGAACCATTCCAATTGCAGAAGCTTTATTAAGTAAAGGAGCGCAGCTTGGTGTTGTTCTGTCCTTCATGATGGGGGTAACAACCTTATCCCTACCATCATTAATTATGTTACGAAAAGCTATAAAACCTAAACTTCTTGCACTTTTTATTGGAATATGTGTTACAGGTATAATTATTGTAGGGTACTTTTTCAATGTTATCGCCCCAGTAATTATATAAGGAGGAATCAATATATAAAATGTTAAATCAAGTAGTAGTTAATTATGTTAACGTAATTTAGAATTATATATTCTATCTAAGTTTTAAATGAAAAAGGAGAGATTTATAATGGCAATATTTAATTTTAATAAGAAAAAGGAAGAGAAATCAACCTGTTGTTTTGGAAGAAAATGCAATGTCGGAAATATGGAAAGGGCTGAAGAAATAAAGACGGAAGGCTCATCTGTAAAGATACTTGGAAGTGGATGTGCAAAATGCAACCAGCTTGAAGCGGCAACAAAAATAGCCCTGCAACAACTTGGCATGGATGCTGAAATTGATCATGTAACTGATTTTTCAGAAATTGCTTCATATGGAGTGATGACAACTCCCGCCTTAGTTGTGGATGGAAAGGTTGTTTCTTATGGGAAGGTATTGAAAAATGATGAGTTAGTGGAGATATTACAAAAAGCAAGAAGATGAGTAGAATAAATTCTAGTCAGGGGCAATCAGAAGATTGCTCTTTTCATATAATTAAGTTAATTATTAATTGACAATCTTCTTTGAGATAACTATAATAAAATAAATGTAAATAATTATGTCCGGTTGGGCAGTATTATACTGTTTCAAGTCTTAAGCTTTAAGGGTGGAGAGCTTCTTTATTGAGGTTGTTCATCTTTTTTTATACCTTTAAGATATAGATTCTGGTTTAAATAAATTTTAACCTAGAAAGGATGACTATAGTGAGTAAAGTAATTTTCAATACTTTAATTAGGTTTAATAAGATTTTAAAAAAATTATCACCAGCTCAAACAATTATAATTAGCTTTTTACTTGTAATAATATTAGGTGCAATATTATTATATCTACCATGCTCGCACATTGAGGGCATAAAGGTCTCTTTTTTAGATGCTTTATTTACTGCTACTTCTGCAGTGTGTGTAACAGGTCTTACTACACTTATCACTGCTTCTACATGGACTTTATTTGGTAAGTTAGTAATCTTATGTTTAATTCAAATTGGTGGATTGAGTTTGATAACCTTTTTAGCTTTCTTTGCCGTACATTTAGGTAAGAAAGTTACTATAAGAGACCGCCTAACTCTTCAAACCACATATAACAGTTTGAATCTAAATGGTATGATCCGAATGGTTTTATTGGTTATTCGAGGTACATTGATTTTCGAGGGAATTGGAACTATAATACTATTTATCTTTTTCTTAAATAAAGATTTACCATGGCATCAAGCCTTTTTTTATGGGCTTTTCCACGCTATATCAGCTTTTTGCAATGCTGGTTTTGATATTCTTGGTGATCAGAGCCTAATGCAGTATTCATCTTCTTTTATTCTGAATATGGTTGTCATGATACTTATTATCGTTGGTGGCATTGGATTTGCTGTATGGAATAATATAATACAAATAATAAATTTTCGTATGTCATCTACAAGCAAAAGAAAGGCCTCGTTTTCCTTACATACGAAACTGGTAATAGTAACATCCCTTATCCTTCTAATTATCGGAAGTCTTTATTTTTTAATTGCAGAACAAGACAACCCTGCTACCTTTGGTAATCTAACTTGGCCTCATAAAATATTGGCTTCTTCTTTTCAGTCAACAACATTACGAACCGCAGGATATAGCACTATAAATCAGGGAGGATTAAAAGAAGGATCTAAACTATTTTCAAGTATATTAATGTTAATTGGTGGCTCACCAGGTGGAACTGCAGGAGGCATAAAAACCGTAACAATTGCAATTGTAGTATGTAGTGTCTGGGGAGTAATAAATAATCGATATGATAATTATGTATTTGGTCGTACACTTTCTCACAAACTAATAATGAAGGCGATTACAATTATTCTATTAATGTTACTCCTATGGTGTGGTTCTACTGGACTACTTTCAATAACGGAACAAAAATCAGTTTTTCAACATTCAATAATTGATTTGCTATATGAAACTGCTTCTGCCTTAGGAACAGTTGGATTAACCACAGGTATTACACCATTTCTTTCAAATTCAGGGAAAATAATCATAATGATCTGTATGTTTATAGGCAGAATTGGTCCTATCACTTTAATTATTTCATTAGCTCATCGTTCCAATAAAATTAATACTTCTATTTCTTACCCTAATGAAGAGGTTATGATAGGATAGAGAAAATAATTAAGGAAATAATACTAAATGGAGGATATTATGAGAGGATTTAAAGTAGACAAACACACACAATTTGCTATTTTGGGATTGGGCAAATTTGGAAGAAGCATGGCTGAAACCTTATATGAGAACGGTCATGATGTCTTTTGCTGTGATATTAACGAAACTATTGTTAATGAAGTAGCAGAATATACGACACATGTAATACAGGCTGATGCTGCTGATAAATATGTATTAGAGCGGATTGGTCTAAAGAACTTTGATGCTGTAATCATAGCCTTCAGTAATGATTTTGAAGCTTCAGTAATAACAGCTATGATAGCAAAAGAGATGAATGTCCCATATATAATAGCGAAAGCTAACGGTATAAGACAACAACAGATATTAGAGACAATAGGAGTTAATCGTGTAATATTACCTGAAAAGGAAATGGGTGAAAAGGTAGCATATGAATTAATTACCAATGATCTATTGGGATATATTCATCGATCAGAAAGGTTTGATATTATAGAAATGAAGCCCCAGCCTGACTGGGTCGGAAAAAGTCTGAGTAAATTGAGATTACGTCAAACAGAGTCTATTAACATCATAGCAATAATTCGCGGTAGTGAGGTCATAGCTGTTATTGATCCACAAGTTGAATTGGAAGAGGACGATAGTCTAATTGTTCTGAGGTCTAGATAAACAAATTTAATATATTATAACAATGAAAGTACAAATCCGGTTGAGCAGATATCTGTTTCAAGATTTGAGCTTTAGGGTGGAGAGCTCTGTATGGAACTCTCTACCCTTTTTACGTTTAAGGAGGACTTTATATGTACTATTTTTTATTAATTCTTGGCTTGGAAATGATTGTGAAAAGTTCGGATGTTTTAATTGATTCTTCATCAAAAATTGCTAAACGATTTGGTGTATCAACCTTTATTATTGGAATCACTGTCATTGCTTTTGGTACGAGTGCACCAGAACTTGCAGTAGGTATCGCTTCAGGAATATCTCGTATAAATGAACTTACTCTTGGGAACGTTATAGGAAGCTCAATCTCGAACATTGCTTTAATTGTAGGACTTTCTGCAATTATTATGCCTTTAAATGTAAAAGATTCTGCAATACGACGTGAGATACCTATGCTTATTGGAGGAAAATTAACAGTTAGCTCCAGTACTCAGATAGCTCAGAGCATAGGCTTGAGCGAGACACTGATAGGTCTTACCGTAGTCGCATTTGCCACAACCTTGCCAGAAATGATAACAAGCATTATGGCTGCCATAAAGAAGGAGCCAGATATTGTATTAGGAAATTGCATTGGAAGTAACATTTTTAATATTCTCTTGGTACTTGGTTCATCATCATTTATATCTCCTATTTCAGTTGAAAGCACACTTTTAATAGACTCAGTAATTATGATAGTTATTACTATATTCGTACTAATTATTTCTTGGACATACAAAGAAGTCAAGAGAAGAACAGGAATCACATTATTGATAACATATATTTCTTATATTGTTTACAAGGTGATTTCTACTATTATTTAAATTAAAGGGACAGTTCAGAATTGTGATAAATAATCTATTGTTTATTTCTTTAAGTATATTTTCATTGCTTAAGCTTTTAGAGAATTGTAGTACTGTATTGTATCATAATTCTGTGAAAAGAAATGTGAACTTTGATTTGGTTAATAGTTGACCGAATATGTGGTTAAAAAAAGCCACAGTTTTTCTGATGAATAGCATATGCAGATTCTTTTGCATGAAACTTATTATTTACTGGTTACTCCCCTCCCATCTGATAATTCAGATATTGCCGTTTAATCTCCCCTGACTTGCCCTGTGCAATAGGGACAGAAGTAAGGGCTTGTAAGGTGATCTGATTATTTGCAATGGTATCCACGTACTGCATATTAACAAGATAGGAGCGATGTGGTTTGATAAAACATCCATATTTCAATAGATTATCGCAGACAGAGGAAAAAGGCTCTGTACATTTAATAACCTTGCCGGAGCGTAGGTGATACAAGACATTTCTGCCAATGACCTCTGCAAATATTAAATTTGAGATTATTATCTTTTGGATTCCCTCATTACTCTTTACGATAAAAGCATCCTCATCCTTTTCGGCTTTTATTTGCTCTAGTAATTCGTCGAATGTCATATATAGCTTTTCCTTTGAGATTGGCTTTAGTACATAGTTAATGGCTTTTACCGAATAGCTTTCTAAAGCAAACTCAGGAGATGAAGTAAAGAATACAATGGGAGCAGCCTTATCATATCCACGGATCTCCTTGGCTAGTTCAATGCCCGTAAAGCCTGGCATAATAATATCCAGACAGTATATATCAAAACGTTTTCCTTTTTCTAAGGCTGAAATTAAGTCAAATCCATTTGTAAAAGCAGCGTATTCCCAGTTTAGATGTTTTGAAGTTCTGTATTGATTTATGTACTGTATCATATTGGACAGTTCGTCAATATTGTCATCACAGACTGCAATCTGTATCATAAGTATATCTTCCTTCCTTTATATTGTGGCCTGAAATATAAAAACACCATCCCTAACTGAAAATTGATAGAGACCACCATACTTTTCCACCACATGAGCCATACTTTTTGTGCCGAAGCCATGACCCTGATCCTTTGATACAGGGAGGTCAAGGCGAAATACCGGTTCCTTATCAAAGCTGTTTCGAATGTCGATACAGAGTTTGTTGTTTCTTGAATACATATTCAACCTGATAAAGCGATTTTTGTTGTCAGGTATATTTTCACAGGCATAGATAGCATTTTCTAGAGCGTTTGATAGTAGGCTACATAAGTCAGGAATCGTAAACTTGCTAAAGTCCACAGTGGAAACATTAACCTCACAGTGAATAGCTTTTTCACTTGATTTTATAGCATAAGAGGAAAGAATCAGGTTTACAGATTCATTTTCGGAGTATCGTGTTACCTTGCTATTATCGATTTCTTTACTTATCTCTAATATGTAGGATAGAGCATCTGATAAATTGCTTTCTGAGATACAAGAATGGAGATAATTCATATGGTGTCTTAGGTCATGGCGGTATATAGCGGCCTGATCTTGAGATTTTCTTAAGGATTCTATCTCTGTTCTGGATTGATTGGCCATAACCTTATATAAGGCCTGGTTGACCTCCATCTCCTTTTTCTCATAAAGAGTTTTCAGGTAGATTACTGAGAAGATAAAATATACAACGACTACTGCAGCATCCATTAATTCAACAATGGCAGCACGACCTCGGTACAGCAGGTCTGTATAAACTGTAAGGATGTATTCCAATAGATAATAGATAAGGGGGACTGAGATAAAGAGTTTTAAAATCTTGTTGCTTTCATATCTTAGACGTACCACATAGGGAGAGATATATCTAACAATAATCATCAAAAGAGGAATAGTAATTATAATCTGAACTAGATAAGAAACATTAATATCATAATCCCAAAAGAATGACACAGCGGTTCCCAACCACTTTCTGGGGGTGCAAAATAGATATGCGGATAGGACTTAAATAAAAATATATCGCCAAATATAAAATATATAATTACCTGAAGGCTAGCTAAAGTGCAAAGGATTACAATAGAGTCTTTCCTGTGAATACTGACCTTGATATCTGCAAAGAAAAATGCAAGAAAAACTCCGAAAAATAGTACTAATACATAATTTAACACACTCAAATAAGTCATATTAACTCCAATCTTTACTTCAATCAACCTTTAAATAGCTGAGTATATGTAGTTGTATTTTTCACAATAATTGTACCATAAAATAGCATTATTCGATACTGTGTTTTATGTAGAAAAAACAATGTTTCATGCAAGGTACAGTATTATTCATAATATATCTGTTAGATTAAACATATAGAAGTAAAGAGATTTGTATTGTCAAATTAACAACATAAAGGAGGAACGTAATTATGCTACCGATAATAATTATATTTATGATAATTGTCGTATTAATTGTTCTATGGATAATATCTACACAGCGCAGGTTAGTAGTGCTTGATGAGAATGTTAATAACTCCATGAGTCAGATTGGAGTACAGCTATCAAGTAGATTTGATGCTCTGATGACTCTTCTGGATTTGACAAAGAGCTATGCTGGACAAGAAGGTGAGATACTGATTGAAAAAACGAAAACCAAAAGAAGCGCAATTACGGGAAAATCAACGCCGGATGATGTGCTTCATCAGGAAAGGGTTATTGCTGTGGTCTTATGCAGGATCTTTATGTTTACAGTGAAGTACCCTGAATTAAAGGAAAATCAAAATTATGCTAAAGCCATGAGTGCAGTAGAAATATTTGAAAATATGGTGCGCACCAGCCAGATCATATATAACGATAGCGTGGCTAAGCTGAATCGTGAGATTCGAATGTTTCCGGTCTCTATGATTGCTGCTATATTGGGTTTTAGGCAAAGAGAATTTATTTTGTCGAATTTTATTGATTAATATACAATAGATGTGTATTATTAGAGTAATATATTAGAATTACATTTTATTAACGAATCAGATGAAAATGGAGGTCAATATGAGTTTATATCAAATTAGGGTTGAAGATATTAATAACAATGTGGTTGTACTAGAACAGTATAAAGGAAAAGTTCTTTTAATTGTGAATTCCGCAACAGAATGTTTTTTTACTCCGCAGTATGAAGGGCTCCAAGAACTGTATAACATGTTTCACGATCGAGGATTTGAAGTGTTAGATTTCCCTTGCAACCAATTTATGAAACAAGCACCTGGTTCCATTGAAGATATTGATAAATTCTGTGTGGAAAGATTTGATACAACGTTTCCAAGGTTTCAGAAAATTAGTGTAAATGGAGAGGATGAATCCATTCTATTCACCTATCTAAAGCGACATGAAAAGGGATTTTTAAATAGAAAAATTAAGTGGAACTTTACAAAATTCTTAGTAGATCAAAATGGAAGAGTGATCAAACGATATTCACCCCGTGTTAAGCCAAGTAAGATTGCTCAAGATATTGAAAAAGCATTAAAACAAAATAACCAATAAGGAGAAAGCATATGTTTTTAGCATTTAAAGAATTAAAGTATTCTAAGACGAAATTCACACTAATCATCGCGGTTGTTGTTCTTATTAGCTACTTAGTATACTTTTTAACATCACTTGCCAATGGTCTGGCTTCATCTTATACAAATGCAATTGAGCAATGGAATTCAGATGAAATTATTTTAACGGTTGATGCCAATGATAATATGATGATGTCCTATATGGAACAAGCTGATTATGATGGAGTTGAAACAGCTGGATCAAAGACAAAATTGGGTCTGTTTCCAGCGGTTATTAATAATCCTTTCGCAGATGATATTCTAGAATCAAGAGTAGATGTGTATTTCTTTGGAATTGAAAATGATAGTTTTGTTAAACCATCGGAATTAAGTGAGCTTACATTAGAAGGGAATCAAGTTATCGTTGATGAAGAGCTAAAAAAAGAAGGGTATGAAGTTGGAGATCTATTTGGTGTCACTGGAAGCACAGACAAGTTTGAGATTATTGGATTTTCTGCCAAAACTACATATCAAACAGCACCGGTTGTCTTTATGAGTTTAGACACATGGCAAACATATCGTTATGGCGCAACTAATACACCAGACCTATTTAGTGGTGTCGTTGTTAGGGGTGAAACAGATAATTTACCAAGTAATCTAATTGGCTACACTAGTGAGGATTATATTGCAACCCTACCGGGATATACTGCACAAGTATTAACATTTTCAGTGATGATTATATTCTTAATCATTATCACAGCATTTGTATTAGGGATATTTATATATGTATTAACCATTCAAAAGACCAGCATGTTTGGGGTAATGAAGGCGCAGGGCATATCTAATGGCTATATTGGTGCGTCTGTTATCATTCAAACGTTTTTACTGGTTGCACTTGGAATCTTCCTTGGCTTAGTACTAACGGCATTAACAGGCATATTCTTAGCTGATGTGATTCCGTTTGCAGTGAACATTATGTTTTATCTAGTAATCACGGCTGCCTTTTTCTTATTTGCACTTTTTGGAGGTTTATTCTCAGTAAGTGCGGTATTAAAAATAGATCCTTTAAAGGCTATAGGAGGTTAATATGAAACGATTAATTGAGATGACTGATGTAACCAAAGACTTTTTGCAAGGTGATAATATCATTAATGCCCTTAAGAAAACAAATTTTACTGCCTATGAAGGAGAATTAATTGGGATAGTCGGCCCATCCGGCTCAGGAAAATCTACATTTTTGACTATTTTAGGGGGCTTACAAAAACCAACAACAGGAAATGTCTTGTTAAATGGGAAACCATTTAGTGAACTAGATGTTAAGGAAAAATCAAAAATACGTTTAGAAAATATCGGTTTTATATTGCAAGCTTCCAATCTAATTCCTTTTTTAACGATTAAGGAACAAATGGTTTTATACAATAAAATTACCAAAACAAAAGTGAACCAATCGTGGATGGATGAATTGTTTGTAAAACTTGATGTGGAAAGACTAAAAGATAAATATCCTAACGAATTATCGGGTGGAGAAAGACAGCGATCAGCCATTGCCAAAGCATTATATCATCAACCTTCTGTAATCTTTGCGGATGAACCAACGGCAAGCTTAGATACCAATAGGGCGTATGAGGTGGTTAAACTACTGGCTAAAGAAACTAAAGAACAGAAGAAAGCAACAATCATGGTTACACATGATGAAAGAATGTTAGAGTTTTGTGATAAGGTATATGTAATCGTTGATGGTATATTAAGTCAAAGAACGAATTAATAAAGGATGGATATATAAAAGTTACCCCCCAACTACTCATTCATGAGTGATTGGGGGGTAATTGTATAAAGTATTTTATATTCTTATACCTGAGGACCAGCTGGAACTAAAGCCTTACCAGCTTCATTACCCTCATATTTTGCAAAGTTCTTAATGAATCTTTGTGCTAAATCCTTAGCTTTAGTTTCCCATTCGGAAGCATCAGCATAAGTATTGCGAGGATCAAGAATATTAGTATCTACACCTGGAAGTTCAGTTGGAACTTCAAAGTTGAAGTATGGAATAGTCTTAGTAGGTGCATTTGCAATGTCACCATTTAAGATTGCATCAATGATACCACGAGTGTCACGGATTGAGATACGTTTACCTGATCCGTTCCAACCAGTGTTTACAAGATATGCCTTAGCACCACTCACTTCCATTTTCTTTACAAGCTCTTCACCGTATTTTGTAGGATGAAGTTCAAGGAATGCTTGACCAAAGCAAGCAGAGAAAGTAGGTGTAGGTTCTGTAATACCACGTTCTGTACCAGCAAGTTTAGCTGTGAAGAACGTGGTATAACAGAACCTACAC
>CAZAKD010000046.1:3403-10169 GCA_964485435.1 uncultured Lachnospiraceae bacterium | reverse complement strand
TATCAGTAATCACTTCTTCTGCTTTACTTTCTCCAATACCACAGATCTTTACCATAGAAGAAACAAATATATGAGGGCTCAGTTTACTTAGATAGGTATAAACTTCACCATCAAACATTGGAATCATTTCACTTGGTGGTCCCGGCAATAATATGATAGTCTTACCCATCCTTGTGGAAATAATACTTCCAGGTGCAGTGCCATTATCATTATAAACGATTTGAGAACCTTCAATTACTTGGGCTTGCTTCCAATTACTATTAGGTATATTATTATGACTACTTGCAGAAAAGTATTTTTGAATATGTTCCTTGGTCTTTTTATCTTCTACTAAAGGTAATCCTAAGGTTTTGGCAGTAACTTCTTTTGTCAAATCATCTGCTGTGGGACCTAAACCACCTGTTAGAATCACAACGTCAGACCTAGAAAGTGCTGTAAATAAAGCATTGCTTAGTCTTTCTTCGTTGTCCCCTACAGTAGTTTCATAATATAAGGATAAGCCCAATCTAGCACATCTTTCTGACAGAAATTGGGCGTTGGTATTTACGATGTTTCCAAGTAAAATCTCTGTACCTACGCTGATTAATTCAACAATCACTATAAGTTACTCCCTTCACTGAGAACTTTTCTATTCTTCCATAGATAATCTACAAGAGATATTATTGTTAGAATTAGAGATAAATAGATTAGGAATTGCTCTATTCCATTCATAATTCGACCATTCAGATTAACAATTAATAATACCGACATAACCATCTGAGCTACAGTCTTAAATTTCCCCCAATAACTTGCTGCAATTACAACACCATTATCAGAAGCTACCAAACGAAAACCACTAATAATAAATTCTCTACTAATAATTACAATTACAACAATAGTTGGAATCGTATTTAACCCTACAAAACATATTAGTGCAGAACACACTAATAGTTTATCAGCCAAAGGATCTGCAAACTTTCCAAAATTGGTAACCAAATTATTTTTCCTTGCAATATATCCATCTAAAGCATCTGAGAGTGCAGCAACTATAAAAATAGCTGCTGCGATATAATTATGATACATAATACCCTCATTTAACATAAAAACAAGAAAAACAGGAATCATACATACTCTTAGTAATGTAATCTTATTTGGTAAATTCATCATCAATCTCCCCCACTACATCATATTCTTTTGCCTCAGTTATTTTAACATTGACAAACTCTCCAGACATTAATTCATAATTACAGTTTATAAATATAAAACCGTCAACATTTGGAGCATCTTTATATGTTCTTCCCACATATACATTCTCATCAGGAAGCTTTCCTTCAATCATTACCTTTACAGTTCGTCCAATCATTCTTTGCGAAATCTCGAAGGATATCTCTTGTTGAAGTTCCATAATTTCATTCTTTCGAAGCTCTTTTACCTCTTCTTCAACCTGTGAATCCATAATTGCAGCAGGAGTATCATCTTCTTTAGAATAAGTAAATACACCAAGCCTATCAAATTCAACCTTATCAATAAAGTCTAATAATTCTTCATGATCTGCCTCTGTTTCACCTGGAAAACCTGATATTAAAGTTGTTCTCAGAGCGATCTCTGGTATCTCTATTCTTAACTTGTCAATAATCGCTAAAAGCTCTTCTTGATTGGTACGTCTTCCCATTCGTTTAAGTATAGTATCAGAAGCGTGTTGAATTGGCATATCAAGATACTTACATATCTTGTCCTCTTCCTTTATCACCTGAATTAATTCATCTGTTATTTCCTCAGGATAACAATAAAGGATACGAATCCATTCAATTCCTTCTACTTTACATAATTCTCTTAGAAGTTTTGGTAAACTTTTTACACCGTATATATCTACTCCATAAAGTGTAGTTTCTTGAGCTACTAAGATAATCTCTTTCACACCACTCTCTGCAAGTGCTTTTGCTTCTTTTAAAAGTTTCTCCATAGGGACACTTCTATAATTACCTCTTACCTTTGGAATAATACAGTAAGTACAGTGTTTATCACAACCTTCTGCAATTTTTAGATAAGAAAAGAATCCCCCAGTTGTGTTGATTCTAGTCACTTCTCTTTTTGGCAAATAGTTCACATCATTAAAATTAAGAACTTTTTTTCCTTTTAATACCTCTTCAATAACATCCACAATATTTTCATAACTGGATGTTCCAAGGATTGCATCTACTTCTGGTATCTCATCTTGAATCTCAGACTGATAACGCTGCCCTAGACATCCAGTAACAATTAATGCCTTTAATTTACCAGACTTCTTATATTCAGCCATTTCAAGAATCATGTTAATACTTTCTTCTTTGGCATCATTTATAAAACAACATGTATTTACAACAATGATATCAGCCTTTTTTTCATCATCAATAATAGAATAACCTTTTTCTCTTATTAAACCTAACATAACCTCGCTATCAACAAGATTCTTGTCACAGCCTAATGATACAAATAATATATTCATCTTGATCTCCTTTATACATTCAATTAACATTATTATTCTATCAGCTTTCTTGGGAAAATCAAACACTTATTTCAATCTTTTATTCTAACTCTCTTTTATTCTGTTACTATTCACAGCCGACTTAAGTGAATAGTAACCAATCATCTTACAAGAGTCAAACATTTTAATACTTTGGCTAGTCAATATTCCATACATTTGATATAATATTGATAAAATTATTACTATTCACACACCAGCCAGTAACCAGGAACGATGACACGAGTAAATGCTACTGAAAAAGGAGGTTTTGCACTCGTCGGCACTTAGGCTCTGTCCTTTAGAGCCTTATGTACCGCTACGTAGTGCAACTAAGCGAAAGCGGCTCCTTTTCAGTAGCATTTACTCGGGGCATCGTTCCGTCACTTAAGTCGACTGTGAATAGTAACATAAAATTTAAAAGGATGTGATCTTACGAATAGACTTTTAGTACATATTAAAAAATATTCAATTCCATTTCTTCTATGTGTAATCATGGTTGAAAGCATTAATATACTATGGGGGACAGTATGTTATAGTGTATTATTGTTTGGTATCCCTTGTCCCTTTTGCGGAATTACTCGAGCAACAAAATTATTGCTGCAAGGACAATTTAAAGCTTCCTTTATTATGCACCCACTTCTTATATTAGTGATCCTTGGTGTTACCTTATATACAATTCTTAATATTATATTAAATAAATCTATGGTATTTATTAAATTTTATGTTATAATATGTATAATTATTTTTTTTATATTCTATCTATATCGGATGAAGACATATTATCCTTATCAAGAACCAATGGTTTATAGAGAAGATAATCTATTATCTTATATAATGGAGGGGAATCCGGAGATAGAAGAAAAATAATAAAATAATAATATGGAGGATTAATATGGATAACAACAACAATTTCAATCAAGACAACAATGGGGGATTTACTCAACCACAGTACGAACAGCCACAGTACAATAATTATAATGCACCTTATCAACAAGGTGGTTCTGAGTTAGAACCTCCAATGTCCTTAGGTGACTGGATTATTACACTTGTTGTTTTAGCTATCCCATGTGTGAATATAATCATGCTTTTTGTATGGGGATTCGGACAAGGAAGTACAACTACTAAGAAAAACTTTTGTCGTGCTTACTTAATCTTCTTAGCTATTGGATTAGTAATATCTATCATTTTCAGCTCTATGCTTACTGCAATGTTAGCAGGTTTAGGAAGTATGTATTAAACAAACAAAAGGAGTTCCCCTGGGAACTCCTTTTGTCTTTTAATTTAATAAATCACATCTGCAGGGTTTGTATCAGGGCTAAAATGTGTACTTAACTCTGAATCATATGCTTCTTGGAAGAATCCTTCTGCAGTCAAGGTTTTTATTTCATCATTAAGCCATTCTAATAGATCTTGATTATCTTTAGATACTGCAGGTGCAATAGCGTCTTGACTTCCTAGATTACCATCTATAATTTGGAATCCTTCATTTTCAAATGCCCATGCAAATAACAAAGTATTATCATGTGCCAGTGCGTCTCCTCTTCCATCAACAAGTGCTTGGAAAGTTTCTGTATTCTGTTCATAGGAAACCAATTCAATGTCAGGGTAATTCTCTGTAAAGAATAATTCAGCAGTTGTTCCTTTATTCACTATGAGTTTCTTACCTTTTAGATCATCTACTGAAGTAATTGGTGATCCATTTGGCGTAACTAAACCTAACGCAACTTTCATATATGGTTCTGCAAAATCAACTTCTTGTTTACGCTCTTCTGTTACTGTAAAGTTTGCAAGAACAATATCTACCTTATTAGATTTAAGATATTCAATACGATTTGCTGCTTCTAATATAACAAATTCTACCTTGTTCTCATCTCCTAAAAGATCCTTTGCAATTCTGTGTCCTAAATACACATCATAACCTATACTCTTCCCTTGTTCATCTACATATCCAAAAGGTGGTTTATCTCCAAATACACCGATAATTACTTTATCTCTTTCTTTGATTGTATCAATAGCACTTTTTTCTGCATTTTCACTCTTTTGGCATGCAGCAAGGCCTACTACTAGTATAAATGCTGTTAATAATACGCCAAATTTCTTAAATAATGATTTCATATCTCATTCTCCTTCTTATCATATATTTATATTATTTCAAGCTTTCCCTTTCATTAGAGAAATACATTTAAATAATCAATACTCAAACTTATTCAAGAATTGCTTTGCTCTATCTGTTTTTGGTTGAGAGAAAAAGTCCATTGGTGAAGCTTCTTCAATAATAATTCCCTCATCCATAAAAACAATTCTATCTGCAACAGATTTTGCAAAATTCATCTCATGAGTTACTATCATCATTGTCATACCTTGCTTCGCTAAGCCAAGAATAACTTCTAGCACCTCTCTGACCATCTCTGGGTCTAGAGCCGCTGTCACTTCATCAAAAAGAATAATATCAGGATTCATACAAAGTGAACGAACGATCGCAACTCTTTGCTTTTGGCCTCCTGACAATTGTCTAGGGTAGGAATTCTCTCTATCACCTAATCCTACTCTATTCAAAAGAGTCCTTGCTAATTGAAGCACTTCTTCTTTATCCCTTTTTTGTGCCTTTAAAGGTCCTAATAAAAGATTCTCAATTACAGTCATATGAGCAAACAAATCATAACTCTGAAATACCATACCTATCTTCTGTCTAATTTCTCGCATCTGCACATCTTTATCATAAATGCTTTTATTACAAAACAAGATATCTCCAGCTTGAACTTTCTCTAGTCCATTAACACACCTTAGTAGAGTGGATTTACCACAACCGGAGGGACCTAATATAACAACCACTTCTCCTTTATGTAGAGATAGATTTATACCTTTTAGTACCTCTCGATCTCCAAATGTTTTTCTTAAATCCTTTATGTCAAGTAGAACTTCTTTCTTATCGTCCATATATGCCTCCATTGTTAAACACCCCATTTCTCTTCTAATAGTCTAGAACTTACTGATAAGGGGTAACATATTATAAAGAAAACTACAAACAGAAAAGCATAGATCCAAAAAGCTTCTTTGGTTCGTTCTATAATTTGTTGGCCTCTTTTAATGACATCAATTACTCCAATTAACACTACAAGGGAAGTTGTTTTAATCATTCTAGTAGATAAACTAATCGCCCCAGGAATCATTCTTCGTATTGCTTGAGGAAGCTGAATATATAAAAATAACTGGGTACGACTTAATCCAACCGATAAACCTGCATCAATTTGGCTTTTCGAAAGGGATTCTAATGCTCCCCTTACAATATCCCCCATCTCTGCTGTACCCCACAGAACAAATACTGAGATAGCTGCAAATTCACTTGATACAGAGATTCCTAAGACTCTTGGAACAAAGAAATACATTCCAAACAGCCAAACCATAATAGGTATAATGCGGAATGCTTCTAAATAAATATCAGTGATTATCTTTATTATTTTATTTTTCGTAACACGAAGTATACCAAAAAGAATTCCAGTAAATGTTGATACAACCATAGAGACAATGGCAATATATAATGTATTACCTAAGCCATCTAATAATAAAGGTAAATTATCTATAATTACATTAAATCCCGAACTCGCCATGACGAAGTCTCCTTTCTATCCAACGAAATAGGATTGAAATAGGTAAAATCAATATTAGGTAACCCACCGTCAGTAATAATAAAGCTTCATTCGTCTTATAATATAAACCAATTAATTTTTTTGCTGTAAAAACAAGTTCTGGAATTGCTATTGCAGCTAAGATTGAGGTTTCTTTTAATAAAAATATAATATTGGCTGCAATCTGAGGGATTGAAATAGAGATTGCCTGCGGTAAGATAACATACCTTATTAACTGACCACGACTTAACCCTATACTCAGTCCAGTTTCAATCTGAGTAACGGGTACTGCTTCTAATCCACTTCGAAATGACTCCGCTAAATAACTTCCGCCTAAAAATCCAAGTCCTATAACCCCACAAACTGTACCACTTAATTTAACTCCTAATTGTGGCAACCCGAAATACAGAAAAAATATTTGAACTAATAATGGCGTATTTCTTGAAAGTTCAATATATATATTTGTTATTCTTCGGAAACCTTTGATTTGATAATAATGAATGAAGCAACATATTAGTCCAATGATTATAGCAAGCAATATTCCTAACATTCCAACATATAATGTTACAACAGCCGCTTCAGTATAGATTGGAATTGCTTTTTCAATGAATTCCATATTCATGGTATTACACTACCTTTCCTAATAGCCCAAACAAGA
>CAZAKD010000046.1:0-3393 GCA_964485435.1 uncultured Lachnospiraceae bacterium | reverse complement strand
AAAAACTTAGATTTAATCGATTAAACCTATCTATTTACTAGGTTTTATCCATTATATCTAAGCTTTTATTATTTGTCAATTGTTTTTTATTTTTATTTCAAAGAGACTGATTCCACACAATTATTCATAAGCATAGCTATCGTCATGGGTCCTACACCACCAGGAACTGGAGTGATAGCGCTGACCTTATCAAAAACATCATCATAATCAACATCACCACACAACTTATTGTGTTCATCTCTATTGATCCCAACATCAATAACAACAGCACCCTCCTTTACATATTCCTTTGTGATAAACTTTGTTTTTCCTAGGGCTACTATTAATATATCCGCTCTTCTTGTAACCTCTTTTAGATCCTTAGTTTTGGAATGACATATTGTTACTGTCCCGTTTTCTCTTAGAAGCAGCATAGACATAGGTTTTCCAACAATGTTACTTCTTCCTACAACAACGCATTCTTTACCTTCGATTTCTATATTAGAACGCTTTAATAATTGAATGATTCCAGCTGGAGTACAGGATATAAATCCTTTTTGTCCAATACTCAATGCTCCCACACTCTGAGGGTGAAAGCCATCTACATCTTTTTTAGGATTAATTGTTTGGATTACTAGATCTTCATCAATATGTTTTGGCAATGGTAATTGAACTAGAATTCCATTTACATCTTCTCTTAGATTTAATTCTTCAATGATGGACAGTAGTTCTTCTTGACTAGCATTCTCATCTAACTCATATGAGAGAGATTCAATTCCAATATATGCGCAGGCTTTCTTTTTGTTTCCAACATATACGGAGGAAGCTGGATCAGATCCTACTTGAATTACAGCAAGAGTAATTACAACGCCTTCCTTTTTATATTGTGCAACTTTTTCTTTCAACTCCTCTTTAATCAGAGTTGATATATCTTTTCCATTAATTATTGTAGTCATGAATCTCGTCTCCTTTTGTAATACCATTTTCTTATAATAAAGTTTTTAACACTTGTAATACACCATGATTTATATTCTTATCAGCAATATGCTTCGCTACTGCTTTTACTTCTTCTCTTGCATTACCAATTGCATAACTTTCTCCAGCTTGGAGCAACATGGAGATATCATTAATATTATCTCCAAAAACCATTGTCTCTTCTTTTGTAAAGGATAATTGGCGTTGAATCTGCTTAATCGCCTCACCTTTGTTTACGTCCTTATTCATAAAGTCTAGCCAATTAAGGCCTGCGGATACAATCTCAAATCGACTCTGCCACTTTGGTAACATAATAGGGCCTGCATAAGTTTCTGCATTGCCGTGATAAAAGATAGATACTTTTATAAAATCATCTTCTACCTCTAAAAGATCAGAAACTATTGATACTTCATTTTTATACTCATGAATAAGTAGATCTACATACTCAGTATTCTTTGATTCAATATATGCAACATATTTTCCAGATAGGCATATATCACAACCTGGAATCTGACGAATGTCTTGAATTAATTCATGAACCAACGTCCTATCAATGGAATTATGATACATCTCTTCTCCACGACAGGTAATAAAGGCACCATTTTCTGCTATGAAAATCATATTCTCTTTAATTGGTTCAAACAATTTTGCAATACTTGGATATTGCCTTCCACTTGCCGCTGCAAAGACGATATCTTTCTCTTTTAATTTCATAATTACGTCATAATACTCTGGATTTAGTTGATTGTTACCATCTGTAACTAATGTTCCATCAATATCTGATGCAATAAATTTTATCATGTTAGTCCTCCATTAAACTCTTATCTTCTATAATAATTAATTAAGCAACCTTCAAGAATAATATCTCTCTCGTCCTCAGTAAGCTCCCCTAATTGTAATGTGAATTCCGTTAAGTTTTTACCTACAATATAAGCTGGAATATCCTTTGACTTATTTTTGATTGCCTCTTTTATATTTGGCACAAATATATAATCTCCATTGGTAAATGGAATCTCTTCTTTATATATAAAAGGAATCATACCCCAGTTAATCAAATTAGAGCGATAACGTTTCGTTGCATACTCTTTTGCAATATTCGCCAAGCCTCCAAGTACCTTTTGGCAGCTTGCAGCCTGTTCTCTGGCAGATCCATCACCTGGTTTTACAGCATAGATTACACTACCTATCTCTGTTTCAGTTGGATCAATATCAAACTTTGTATTAATGCGTTGGAATACCTTCTCAATCTCTGGGTAAGCTTGATAGATATCTTCTCCTGCAATTCTAGCCTTTTCTGCTTTATGAACTTCCTTTGCCCTACCAACATATGCTGGATCCTTACGTGAAAGAGTATACTCTGCGAGTCCTAATGGATTAGAACGATAGGAAGAAGTTTCACCGGAAGGAATTAATTCATCTGTAGTTGTAACAGGATCATGAATCTCAGACACTACTTTTAAAACAAGATTATCTGATAAATGAGTCATAGCAGGCCAATCTACGATTCCAGGTCCAAATTTAATCTCTACACTTGGATCCGCTTTCCCGATTCCATTATATACGCGATTCTCATAAATAGTGCTGTCAAAATAATACTTTGGTCTTGTGAAGTTGGCATCTATGTCTGTTGCAGATGTCAGATATCCTTTGTTTGCTGCAGTGGCTGCAATTGAACGTGCATCCATTAAAGCTACAGACGCAACTTGACCATTGTTAATCTTTGAGCCTTCACGATTAGGGAAATTCCTTGTTGAGTGGCGAATACTAAATCCATTATTAGAAGGAACATCTCCAGCTCCAAAACATGGTCCACAAAAAGCAGTTCGAATTGTTGCACCTGTTGCCATTAGTTTTGCAATATTTCCATTTTTAATTAATTCCATATAGATTGGTTGACTTGCTGGATATACACTTAATGAGAACTCATCTGAACCTATATATTTTCCATCTAAGATATCTGATGCATCACATATATTTTCAAATCCACCACCAGCGCAACCTGCGATAACACCTTGATCTACATAGAGTCTACCATCTCTTACTTTATCTTTTAATGAAAACTTCACTTTATCATTGCCAAGACTAACCAAGGCCTTTTTCTCAACATCATCTAAAATATCATATAGATTTTGATTCAATTCCTCTATAGTATATACATTGCTTGGATGGAATGGCATGGCAATCATAGGTTTAATTTGAGATAGATCCACATATATCATTCCATCATAGTATGCTACCTTTTGCGGTTGTAATTCTTTATATTCTTCTTTTCTTCCATGAATCTCATAGAAGTCTTTTACTTGGTCATCCGTAGTCCAGATTGATGATAGACAAGTTGTCTCCGTGGTCATAACATCAATTCCAATTCTATAATCTACACTAAGATTTTTAATGCCATCACCAACAAACTCCATTACTTTATTATTCACATACCCATTG
>CAZAKD010000045.1:7272-10203 GCA_964485435.1 uncultured Lachnospiraceae bacterium | reverse complement strand
CACACTACTTTAATTGGTCCAATGGGACAGCCTTTTGAGATACAGATTCGTACCTATGATATGCATAGAACAGCAGAATACGGTATTGCAGCTCACTGGAAATATAAAGAGAATCAAGATGGAAAGAATGCACATGATAAAGAAGAAGAAAAGCTTAGTTGGTTAAGACAGATACTAGAATGGCAAAAAGATATGTCAGATAACAAAGAATTCTTAAGCTTGCTTAAGAGCGACTTGGACTTATTCTCTGAGAGTGTATATTGTTTCACTCCTACTGGAGATGTGAAAAATCTTCCGAATGGATCAACTCCAATAGATTTTGCTTATAGTATTCATAGTGCTGTAGGCAATAAGATGGTTGGTGCTAGGGTCAATGGAAAGCTAGTTACTATTGATTACAAGATTCAAAATGGTGATAGAATTGAGATTATCACTTCACAGAATTCTAAGGGTCCAAGTAGAGATTGGCTATCACTTGTGAAAAGTACTCAAGCTAAAAACAAGATTAACCAATGGTTTAAGACAGAACTCAAAGAAGATAATATTATTCGTGGTAAAGAATTAGTAGCAAGTTATTGCAAATCTAAGAATATTGTCTTAAGTGATCTTCTAAAAACAGAATTTACCGAGAAGGTAATGGCCAAGTATGGATTCCGAGATTGGGATTCTGTTTATGCAGCCATTGGACACGGTGGTTTGAAGGAAGGGCAAGTAGTCAACAAGCTTGTTGAAGCCTATACTAAGAAACATAAAAAAGAGATTACAGAAGAGAAGATCTTAGAAACAATCTCTGAAATAAAAGAAAATAGACCTGCTGCTGTTGCCAAATCAAAAGGTGGTATTGTAGTTGAAGGTATTCATGATGTAGCAGTTCGTTTCTCCAAATGTTGTAATCCTGTTCCAGGAGATGAAATTATAGGATTTGTAACAAGAGGAAGAGGAGTATCTATTCATAGAACAGATTGTATTAATGTGATAAATCTTGCAGAAGAAGATCGAGTTAGACTTATTGAAGCAGAGTGGTTCCAATCTCAGATTAAGAATGATAATGCAATGTACACAGCTGAGATTAAGATATATGCCAATAACAGACATGGTGTATTATTAGATGTGTCTCGAATATTTACTGAAAACAAAGTAGACGTTACTTCTATGAATGTTAGAACAAGCAAACAAGGAACGGCAACCATTAGTATAGGATTTGAAGTAAGAGGTGTGGAACAACTTAAGACACTAATTGGAAAGCTACGTAATATAGAAAGCGTTATTGATATTGAAAGAACCACTGGTTAAGAACTATAATAGAATCAGTGGTCATTCACTTATATAGAAGGGAAGTGGAATAATGGACACAATAATAGACAATCTACGTCTTCATACAATGGTATTAGGTACAGTTAGCACTAATTGTTATATTATTAGTAATACGGATATAAATGAGGCAATCATAGTAGATCCAGCTGACAGGGCAGATATAATCATGGAATATATTGAAAAAGAACAACTTATATTAAAAGGGATACTATTAACTCATGGTCATTTTGATCATATTTTAGCAGCAGCAGATATATCTAATCAATATAGAATTCCTATCTATGCTAATAAAGAAGAAAAGACATTAATTGCAACAAGTAACTTGAATCTATCTCTAAGCAGAGGGTTGGATTACGGAATTGATGTTCAGGAAGTGCTCCAGGATGGACAAGTTTTTTCCTTGGCAGGTATGACAATTAAGGCGATTCATACACCAGGACATACAAGTGGGGGCAATTGTTATTATATAGAAGATAAAAAGTTATTATTATCAGGAGATACCTTATTTCGTGAAACGGTAGGAAGAACAGATCTCCCAACTGGGAATTATGCAACGATAATACATTCACTTCGAGAAAAATTAATGTTACTTGAAGATGATACCCTTGTGTGCCCAGGACATGGAGAATTTACCACCATTGGTTACGAACGTGATAATAATCCCTATGTAAAAGAAGAAGGAATGTGGGATTGATATGTTATTAGCAACGATATCACTGGATGAGTTCGCTTATGATGTTAGATCCTTAATACAAGCGTTTTATCCAAAAGAAGAATTAAAGGTGGTTACGAAAGAGTTAGCCCAAGGATATAAGAATGTTCCCGAGTATTCTATTGAAAAAGAGATAGATATTGTATATACACCTCAGAGAATAGATATTAGGATTACTTCCAATAAAGATAATCTACTTCAAGAATATGTAGATATTAAATCTACTGAATCTCTACATCAAAAAGATGGAAGTGATAGGCTTAACTTAACAGTGGAAGAAAGAAAAACATATAAAAATGAATTAAAAAGACTTTTATATAGCATGTTATCCCAAATCAACAATCGAACTCTACCTTGGGGCACACTTACAGGGATTCGTCCAACGAAGATTCCCATGAGGTTAATTGAAGAAGGACAAGAGATAGATGTGATCCAAAAGTATATGCAGGAAGAATATCTATGTTCAGAAGAAAAAGTTAAGTTAACCTTAGATATTGCTCAAAGAGAACATAAGATTCTAACAGACATTAATTATAATAATGGGTATAGCATCTATATTGGAATACCTTTTTGCCCATCTACATGTCTGTATTGTTCTTTTACATCGTATTCAATTGAAAAGTATAATGATTATGTGGAACAGTATCTAGAAGCACTAGAGAAAGAGATTGATTATGTAAAAAATGCTGCAATTGGTAAAAAGCTGACCACAATCTATGTAGGGGGTGGTACTCCCACTACTCTGACATCCAAGCAGTTAGATCGGCTTTTATATAAAATAACACTCAGTTTCCCAATGAAAGAAGTAAAGGAATTTACAGTAGAAGCAGGAAGACCGGATAGTATTAATTTTGACAAGCTTAAAGTATTAAAAGAATATGGAGTTACTAGAATCTCTATCAATC
>CAZAKD010000045.1:0-7262 GCA_964485435.1 uncultured Lachnospiraceae bacterium | reverse complement strand
ACAACTTAAAACGGATAATAAATTAATGACAGTTCAAAAAACTATAGTTGGTGCTATAAATCAAAATACATTAGATATAATAGGCAGGAGACATACTGTTGAACAGATTATCCAAGCATATAATATGGCTAGAGAAGTAGGTCATAACAATATTAATATGGACCTTATACTTGGTCTGCCAGGAGAGAATATTGAAGATGTTCGCCAGACTCTGGCTGAAATTGATAGATTAAGACCAGATAGTCTAACAATTCATACTTTAGCAGTAAAACGTGCTGCTAGGTTGAATATAATGAAGAAACAATATGAAGAGATGGAAGCACAAAATGTCTCTCATATGTTAAAAATTACTGAAGAATACACAAAACAAGCAGGATATAGACCTTATTATCTTTACAGACAAAAAAATATGTGTGACAATCTTGAAAACATAGGTTATTCTATAAGAGAAAAAGAAGGGATATACAATATTTTAATTATGGAGGAAAAGCACACAATTATAGCCATTGGAGCAGGTGCTTCTTCTAAATTTGTGTTTAATAATGGTAATATTATTGAACGAAGTGAGAATGTAAAGAGTGTGAAAGATTATATAGTAAGGGTAGACGACATGATAGATAGAAAACGCTCATTATTAGAAAGGAATTTCTCATGATTTTAGGTAATGCATCCCCTATATTAGTGGAAGAAGAGATAGAAGATATTATACTTGAAGATATGGAATATGCTGTAGATCATGGTATTGTGGTTAGTAATCTAGCATATTTATTAGCCAGTGAACTAAGTTTAGGAGAAAATTATGCTTATATGATGGCTATGGCAGGCATGGTCCATGATATAGGAAAACTAAAACTAAGTAAGTATCTTTATGGAAGAAAAAAAGACACTTTAAAAATAGAAGAAATGAAGTACGTTCGTTTACATTCTAATTTTGGATTTGATATCTTGAAAGAAAAAGGTTATTCTAATGAAATTCTACAATCTGTATATCATCACCATGAGAATTATGATGGTTCTGGATATCCTGATAATTTAAAGGGTGATTCGATTCCTTTAGGCGCTAGAATACTTAGAAGCTGTGATGTATTTGCTGCACTTACTTCCGCTAGGCCGTATCGCACGGCATTTAATACGGAGACTGCAATGGAACTAATGATTGATGAAGTAAAGAATTTTGATATGAAGATATTTTTAGCATTTCAAAGGGTTGTTAATTCTGGTAATTTTAATGAAATTAAAGAATTTACTGAGAAATCAAATGAAAAAGCCCTTAAAAAATACTTATATCCTGTGGAGGTAAAAAGATGATAACACAAAGGCCAAAAGGCACCCAAGATTGGTTTGGGGAAGCCATGCACAAAAGAACAGTGATAGAGAAATTAGCCAGAGAATTATGTAAGGTATATAATATAAAAGAAGTCATTACTCCAGTGTTTGAACATACGATATTATTTCAAAGAGGTGTTGGTGAAACTACAGATGTGGTACAAAAAGAAATGTATACATTTGAAGATAAAGGCCATAGAAGCATTACTTTAAAGCCAGAAGGAACTGCAGGTGCAATAAGAGCATATCTAGAAAACAACATGTATGCTGAAAGTGGACCCACCAAGTTATTCTATGTAACACCAGCCTTTCGTTATGAACAACCACAAAGTGGTAGATTAAGACAACATCATCAATTCGGTGTGGAATTCGTAGGTTCTGAGAATCCACTAGTAGAGGTTGAATTAATAACTTTAATTAATACACTGATTCATAAACTTGGCTTAAAGGATGCGAAACTTCATATTAATAGTATAGGATGTGGAAATTGTAGACAAACATATAATGAAGCACTTCTATCGTTTTTACATGAACATGAAGATAATCTGTGTCCAACCTGCAGAGAAAGAATGACAAAAAATCCACTTAGAGTATTGGATTGTAAAGTTCCAACTTGTAAGGAGATTGTAAAAGATGCACCTAGAACGATTGAATATCTAGATGAGGAATGTAAAGAACATTTTGATGAACTTCAGGTTTTATTAAAAGAACTAAACATCCCTTATGAGATTGATACTGGTATAGTAAGAGGACTTGATTACTATACAAAAACTGTATTTGAATTTGTGAATGAAGAAGGTTTTACATTATGTGGTGGAGGAAGGTATGACAATCTAATACATGAGATAGATGAAAAACAAGACATTCCATCTGTAGGATTTGGAATGGGTATTGAAAGAATATTATACTTTCTGGAAAAAGAAGGAGTACAATTAGAAGCTCAGCCTGCCGTTCAAGTATATGTAGGAATACTTGGACAAGATGCAAAGTCAGCAGCATATAAGATTGTAAAAACCCTTAGGGATGCTGATATTGTAGTAGAAACTGATTATATGGGAAAGAGTGTTAAGGCGCAGATGAAATATGCCAATAAAATTGGTGCAATGCATACTGTGATACTTGGATCCAATGAAATTGCTCAAAATAAAGCAAGCATTAAGCAAATGAGTGATGGATTGGTAACTGAAGTTGAATTAGATCATATTACAAATTATTTTATTCAAAAATAACATCTTATAAGGTACACAATAAAATACAAAGGAGAAAACAATATGAAAGGTACAGTCGTTTCAACATGGGTAGAATCTTGTAAAAAGCTATATGGTCAGGATACTGTGAAAGAAGCATTAAGAAAGAATGGTCTTGCAGAAGATCATATCTTTAGTCCGTTGGCAGATATAGAAGATAAGGTAGCACATGGAATTGTTGATTATATTGGAGATAAATTGGGAAAAACCCATGAAGAGATATGGTTCACAATGGGAGAAGAGAATATTAGAACATTTAGCAAAGCATATCCTGGTTTTTTTCGTCATGACAATGCATATCAATTTTTAAAATCAATGAATGATGTTCATGTTATTGTAATGAGGAGAATTAAAGGTTCAGTACCACCTATACTAGATATGACGCCTATCTCAGCAAATGAGGCGTATTTTGTATATCGTTCTAAAAGAGGGATGAGTGATTATCTTATAGGATTAATTAGTGGTGTAGCCCATTACTTTAATGAAGAAATTAAAGTTGATACTGTGGACAAACAAGAAAATGAGACTAAATTAAAACTTACTTTCCAGGAGAATATTCAATACACGAAGAGTTATAAAATCAATCAATTGTTATCATTTGGGATAATTAGATCCACTGCTATTAAATCTGCAATTGTTACAACACTTTTCACAGGTGGAACTTCTATAGCACTTACATCTAATGTATTGCAGAGTAGTATCTTAGCAGGAGTTGCTTTTGTAGCTTCCTATCTATCCACTAAGCTTTTACATCAACCACAACAGGTAATTTTAAAAGAACTAGACAAGATTAGCGCTACTAATTTTACAGAACCAGTTGTGCTACATTCAAAAGATGAGTATGAAAAGTTAATGAATAGAATTAATGATATAAAGACCAACATTCAAAAAGACTTTATAGGATTTAATGCTATTGTAGATGAGTTGAATACATTTAATCATTCCGTATCTAATATATCTAATACCATGAGATCCACTTCTTCTGATATAACAGGAGTATTAGATCAAGTATCTATGGCGGCAGTTACACAAGCTGAAGACACAGAGAAAGCTATATTAGTTCTTGATGATGGAGTAAAGAATATTACTCAACTATCTGATGAAGGTCAAGAGAATAAGATTAAGATTGAAGAAGCAGTTGTAGGCATTGAAGATAGTTTTGAAAATGTACAAGAAACTGCAAGTAAAATTAATACAATGCTTACTAAATTCAAAGTTATTAAACAAAACAGTGATGAGTTAAAAACAAATGCAGATAATATTGAAGAGATTGTCCTTATAGTATCTTCAATTGCAAAACAGATTAATCTTCTTGCTTTAAATGCTTCCATTGAAGCTGCAAGAGCTGGAGAGGCTGGAAGAGGATTTACAGTAGTTGCGGAAGAAGTAAGAAAGCTTTCAGAAGAAACCAACAGTGCTGTAGAACAGATTAATAGTAGTCTAACAAGTTTTACATCAAGTATTGGGCAAGTAGTAGAGGGAATTGATTCTCAATATACAGTCTTAGAAAAAGAGAATACCATTCTTAAATCTGCAGTTGATATATCAAGTCAATCCAATTCAAGATTAAAGGTAGTTTCTGATCTAATGATTCAGAACTCACTAGGTTTAAAAACAGAAGCAGATAATATAGCAACATTGTTTGATGGAATGCAGAATCTTGCTGCTATTGCTGAAGAGAATTCAGCATCTACGCAAGAAGCGAACTCTAACGTTACAATATATGTAGATCAAATTAATGAACTTGCTGACCAGATCGCTATATTTGATGCAATGATTAAGAATTTCCAAGATGATTTGAAGAAATATGTAATATAGAAAGACATAAAAAGGAGAAATATTATGGCAGAGTCAATGAAGGGATTAGTACGTACTCATAGATGCACTGAGATCTCACATAATAATATTGGAGAAATAGTTACTGTTATGGGATGGGTACAAAAAAGTAGAAATAAAGGTGGAATCGTTTTTACGGACCTTAGGGATCGATCTGGTATTCTTCAGATTATATTTGAAGAAAGTAGTATAGGAAAAGAAGTATTTGAAAAAGCTCAAAAGTTAAAGAGTGAATATGTAGTTGCTATAGTTGGTAAAGTAGAAAAACGTTCTGGTGCAAGCAATGACAACCTTATTACTGGAGACATAGAGATTAGAGCTACAGAGTTGAGAATCTTGTCTGAAGCAGACACACCACCATTTCCAATTGAAACAGATAGTAAGACAAAGGAAGAATTAAGATTAAAATATCGATACTTAGATCTTAGAAGACCTGATCTTCAGAGAAATCTTATTATGAGAAGCAACGTAGCTACGATTACAAGAGCCTTTCTTGCTGAGGAAGGATTCTTAGAGATAGAGACACCAATATTGAATAAGAGTACGCCAGAAGGTGCAAGGGATTATCTAATCCCTAGCCGTGTTCATCCTGGGAATTTCTACGCTTTGCCACAGTCTCCACAGATCTTCAAACAATTATTAATGTGTTCAGGATATGATAGGTATTTTCAAATAGCAAAGTGTTTTCGTGATGAAGACCTTAGGGCTGACAGACAACCTGAATTTACTCAGATAGACATGGAATTATCTTTTGTTGATATTGAAGATATCTTGGATGTAAATGAAAGATTAATACAAAAATTATTCAAAGAAGTATTAGGGGTAGAGATTGTAACTCCTATTGAAAGAATGACTTGGAAAGAAGCTATGGAGCGCTTTGGATCCGACAAACCAGATCTACGTTTTGGCATGGAACTAAAGAATGTGTCAGATGTAGTAAAGGGATCAGAGTTTGTTGTGTTTAAGACAGCTCTTGAGAATGGTGGAAGCGTAAGAGCTATCAATGCCAATGGTCAAGCTAGTATGCCAAGAAAGAAAATTGATGCTTTAGTAGACTTTGCAAAAGGATACGGTGCAAAAGGATTGGCATATCTTGCTATTAATGAAGATGGTACTTACAAATCTTCTTTTGCAAAATTTATGGAACAAGAAGAGCTCGAAGGTTTAATTGCTGCTATGGATGGAAAACCGGGAGATTTATTACTGTTTGCAGCAGATAAGGATAAGATTGTATTTAACGTGCTTGGTGCACTTAGACTTGAAATAGCTAATCAGTTGGAGATGCTTCATAAAGATGAATACCGTTTCTTATGGGTAACTGAATTCCCACTTCTTGAATGGTCTGAAGAAGAAGGAAGATATTCTGCTGTACATCATCCATTTACAATGCCTATGGAAGAAGATCTAGCTTATCTAGATACTGAACCAGGTAAGGTAAGAGCTAAGGCTTATGATATGGTTTTAAATGGAACTGAGTTAGGTGGAGGAAGCCTTCGTATTTATCAAAATGATGTTCAAGAAAAGATGTTTGAAATATTAGGATTCACGAAAGAAGAGGCTTATGAAAGATTTGGATTCTTATTAAATGCCTTTAAATATGGAGTGCCACCACATGGAGGACTTGCATTTGGTCTAGATAGACTAATTATGTTAATGGCAGGAGAAGATAGTATCCGTGATGTAATTGCATTTCCTAAGATTAAAGATGCATCATGTCTCATGTCAGAAGCGCCAAATGTAGTAGATAATAAACAACTACAAGAATTAGCAATTGAAATTATTAAAAACGACAATCAATAAAGTATGAAATGAGGACATAAAATACATGGAAAAGGATATGACAAAGGGAAGCCCTACCAAGTTAATTCTAGCTTTTTGTATCCCTTTGTTAATGGGTAATATATTTCAACAGTTTTATAGCATGACTGATGCGATTATAGTTGGTCGTTATATCGGTGTGGATGCACTGGCAGCAGTTGGTTCAACTGGTTCATTGTCATTCTTAGTTATGGGATTTGTAATAGGATTAACAGGTGGATTTTCGGTTTTAGTTGCTCAGAGATTTGGAGCAAAAGATGAGGATGGGTTAAGACACAGTGTGGCTATGGCAATTCTATTGTGCTTAGCATTCACAATTGTTATAACTATAATTGCTTGTTTATCAACCGAATGGATGCTCACTATTATGAAAACGCCAGAAGATATTTTTAAAGATGCATATGGATATATATTTATTATATTTTTATTTACTTTTGTATCTGTCATCTATAATTTGCTTGCAGGAATTTTAAGGGCATTGGGAGATAGTAGAACACCCTTATATTTTCTAATCATTGCCTCTATATTGAATATTGTACTTGATTTATGTTTTATTATAAGCTTTGGAATGGGTGTAAAAGGAGCAGCATATGCTACAGTAATATCTCAAGGAGTATCAGGTTTTCTGTGTTATATATATATGCGAAAAAGATACCCTATCCTGCATTTTCAGAAAAAGGATTGGATAGTCAGAAAAGATACAATCACTAGACTTTTAAAGATAGGTCTTCCCATGTCCTTTCAATTCTCAGTAACAGCAATTGGAGTAATGATACTTCAAAGTGCAATTAATAAATTTGGATCCACAATCGTAGCAGCGTACACGGCAGCATCTAAGGTAGAACAGCTTGTGACCCAGCCATTGGCTAGCCTTGGGCTAGCAATGGCTACATATACTGGCCAGAATCGTGGGGCAGGAAGAAATGATAGAATTGTCGATGGATTGAAGAAAAGTTTAATGATAAGTTTGGTGTTTAGTATCATTGGTGGTATTATAATATTCACATTTGGTGAAAAAATAGTATTACTATTCTT
>CAZAKD010000044.1:0-10338 GCA_964485435.1 uncultured Lachnospiraceae bacterium | reverse complement strand
ACAATAGGATTAGCAATAATATTAGGATGGGCTGATGCACGCGGTTGAAGATGCAATCCCAACTGTTTTGGTTATGACAGGAGGAATTATCACTTTAACAAAGAGTGGGGACTTTTGGTTCAATCCAATCACAGGAGTGCTGTCTATAGCCATCTTCCTCGGTGTTGGATTGACTCTCCGTGGAAAAAGAATATCTCATTATTCTTTTGACTTATAATTTAAATCTCTGAATAATTGAGTTTTTTCTTTCTTTGATAGATACCTCCATTGTCCCGGACGAAGGTTGTCCAAATGAATATTCATGATTCGAATTCTTTGCAATTCACAGACTTCGTAACCTAATGCAGAGCACATACGTCTAATCTGACGGTTAAGCCCCTGGGTGAGAATGATTTTAAATTTATACTTTGATAACTGGAAGGTTTTACAGGGAAGTGTTTTGGTGTCTAGTATCTCCACACCTGCCGACATCTTCTTTAAGAAGTTGGGAGTAATGGCTTTATTCACCGTTACGATATATTCTTTTTCATGCCTATGTTCTGAACGTAGAATCTCATTAACAATATCTCCATCATTGGTAAGAAGGATTAAGCCCTCAGAATCTTTATCCAAGCGTCCAATATGAAATATTCTTAAAGGATGGTTGACTAGATCAACAATATTTCCCTTTACTCTCTTTTCAGTCGTACTAGTAATCCCTACGGGTTTATTTAAAGCAATATATACTTTATTACTTTCGATTCGAATTGGCTTTCCATCTATACGAACATCATCCCCAGGTTCCACAGTGCTCCCTAAGGTAACACGCTTACCATTAATCGTAACTCTTCCTTTTTCAATTAACTTATCTGCATCTCGTCTAGATGTTTTTCCAGATTCACTTATATATTTATTAATGCGCATGTTGGCACCACCTTAACTTAATAATTGTTTAACTTAGACCTCAATTATACTTGATAGTAAGGATGAAATATAGACCTTACTTATAGAAAGTACTATAAAAGAATAAGATATGTAGATATTATACACATTAAGTGGTAAAGTTAGTTTATATTTTGATACATGAAATACCAAAAAAGGAGACATACAATGAAACTTAAAAATATATTATTTGTTGTTGAAGATATAGAAAGATCAAAAACATTCTATAGAGATTTATTTGGCCTTGTAGTAATTAGAGACTTTGGTGAAAATGTAATCCTAACGGAGGGACTTGTATTACAAGAAAAGAAGCTATGGGAAAAATTCATTGATAAAAACATCAATCTAGGTGGCAATGATGCAGAACTTTATTTTGAAGAAAATGATATAGATGGCTTCCTAGAAAAACTAGAAAAAAGTGAATTTCCAATAGAATATATAAATAAATGTTCAGAACACGACTGGGGTCAAAGAGTAGTACGTATCTACGATCCAGATAGGCATATAATTGAGATTGGAGAGTCAATGGATTATGTGGCTCGTAGATTTTTGAAGTCAGGAATGACCGTTGAACAAGTGGCAAATAAAACACAATTACCGGTATCACAGATAGAGTTAATAGCTAGTAAATAATACGGAGTAGCGGATAGGGAGGATAAAAGGATGCCATTTGATTTTAAGAAAGAATATAAAGAGTTATATATGCCGAAGCAAAAACCATCGATTGTAGATGTTCCTAAGGCAAATTATATAGCAGTGAGAGGTACGGGTAATCCAAACGAAGAAGACGGTGATTATCAACAGGCAATTACTATTCTCTATGGAGTGGCATATACTCTAAGAATGAGCTATAAGGGTGATTATAAAATCGAAGGATTCTACGAATATGTGGTTCCGCCGTTAGAAGGATTCTGGTGGCAGGAGGGTGTGAAAGGTGTTGACTATAGCAGAAAAGATGAATTTCATTGGATTTCAATCATAAGATTACCAGAATTTATAAAGCGAGAGGATTTTGATTGGGCGGTTGCAGAAGCCAGTCGCAAGAAGAAAATGGACTATTCTTTAGCAGAGTTTTTAACAGTAGATGAAGGTCTATGTGTGCAAATGATGCATGTTGGTCCATTTGACAATGAGCCAGTGAGTGTAGCCATAATGGATAAATATATAGAAGAGCATGGTTATGAAAATGATATTAACGATAATAGAATGCATCATGAGATTTATCTATCTAATATTAATAAAGTAGCACCTGAGAAATGGAAAACAGTAATTCGTCATCCTATAAAAAAGATATTAGTTTAGCATGGAGGATAACGAAATGTGGTTATATATTGCAACGATATGTGCATTCTTTGTTAAAGGGTTATGTGGTTTTGCAAATACGAAAATATATTTCGAATAATAGCTTATAGTATGGTTGGGATTATTACGTTAGGAGTTCTAAGCAAAGCAATTCTATTAATCCCATTTATGCTATTAGGATTGTTTTTGGGAATGAAGAGTGGTTCAGTATTAGATGAGAAGGCCCTGAAGCTACATCTACCTAATGATTTTTTCTATGGGGAACAAAAGATGGATACCCTATCTGGTGGAGAAAAAGTGAAAGTACAGATAGCAAGAATCCTAATGGGGGAGCCCTCTGTATTATTCTTGGATGAGCCATCAAATGATATTGATATTGAAACCCTAGAATGGCTTGAAAGAACAATACGGGATACAGATAAAGCAGTGCTTTATATATCCCATGATGAGACCTTAATAGAACGAACAGCCAATGTAATTATACATATTGAGCATATTCGAAGAAAGACAGTAAGCAGATATACGGTTGCTCGAATGACTTATAGACAGTACATGGATGAACGACAGGGGCATTTAACAAAACAAAAACAAGTTGCTTTAAATGATAGAAGAGAAGCAAAAATTCGTGATGAAAAACATAACCGAATACGACAATCAGTGGAACACAATCTAAATACAATATCCAGACAAGATCCAGCAGGAGCCCGATTGCTAAAGAAAAAGATGAAGGCAGTAAAATCTCTGGAAAAAAGATATGAGCGTGAAAAAGAAAATATGATGCAAATGCCAGATTCAGAAGATGGAATATTCTTTAAATTTGGAGAGGATATAAAGATACCATCAGGAAAAGTGATTCTGGAAATCTCCCTAGATAAAATAAGTGCTCCCCATATAGATGGACAGGAAGCGCGAGTTTTGGCCAGAAATATATTCCTGAGAGTAAAGGGGCCAGAAAAGATCTGCATTATAGGAAAGAACGGAATCGGTAAAACAACCTTACTTCGATTAATTAAGGATGAACTTATTGAAAGAAAGGATATTCATATATCATATATGCCTCAAAATTATGAGGATCTACTGGATATGAATAAAACGCCAGTAGAATATCTAACGGTAACAGGCAATAAAGAAGAGATTACAAGAATACGTACTTATCTTGGGTCTATGAAATATACTTCCGATGAGATGAGTCATTCTATTGCAGAATTATCAGGTGGCCAAAAAGCAAAGATATTGCTTTTGAAAATGAGCCTATCAGGATCAGAAGTATTAATACTTGACGAACCAACACGTAACTTTTCACCCTTGTCAGGCCCAGTAATAAGAGAAGTACTTTCTGCATATCAAGGAGTTATTATAAGTATCTCACATGACAGAAAGTATATAAAAGAAGTATGTAATTGTGTTTATCAATTGACACATGAAGGGCTAATCAAAGAAGAATATTAGGAAATAATCATATTAAACACAAAAGCGAGGACTATAAGATGAAAGAAAGAAATTGGGTTAATGAGTCAATGTTTTATCATATATATCCACTAGGATTGACAGGAGCACCAAAAATTAACGAAGGTGAGAAAACATCCGGACAACGAATACTAGATGTATTAGAATGGATTCCACATCTTAAGAATTTAAAAATAAATGCCATTTATTTTGGTCCCATTTTTCAGTCAATCACACATGGTTACGATACATCTGATTATTATGAAACAGATAGTAGACTTGGAGATAAAGCGGCATTTAAACAAGTGTTTTCTGCACTTCATGAGAATGGAATTAAAGTAATATTAGACGGTGTATTTAATCATGTAGGAAGAGGATTCTGGGCATTCAATGATGTTCAGAACAAATTAGAGGAGTCAGAATATAAAGACTGGTTTGTCAATCTTAATTTTTCTTATAAAAGTCCAGTAGGGGATGGATTTACATATGATATGTGGGAAGGTAACAGCGATTTGGTAAAATTGAATCTAAAAAATTCTGATGTATGTAATCATCTACTTGGAGCAGTGAAGATGTGGATAGACGAATTTGGAATCGATGGGCTTCGATTAGATGCAGCAGATTGTGTAGATAAGGAATTCTTTAGACAACTACGTAATTACACCAAATCAATTAAGAAAGACTTTTGGTTAATGGGGGAAATTATCCATGGTGATTATCGTGATTGGGCAAATGATGAAATGTTAGATTCTGTTACAAACTACGAATGTTGGAAAGGAATCTATTCTAGTCATAACGATAAAAACTATTTTGAGATTGCTTATGCATTAAAAAGGCAGTTTGGCGAATCAGGAATCTATAAGAACCTTTGCCTTTATAACTTTCTAGACAATCATGATGTTAATAGAATTCAAAGCTTATTAAAAAATAAAGAAGATATAAAAAACGCTTATACCATGTTATATCTTATGCCAGGAATACCATCCATCTATTATGGAAGTGAATGGGGAATTGAAGGTGAAAAAACGAAGGGTGTAACTGCTGATTATCCAATAAGACCACACATTAAGTTTACTGAGATGACTGATAATAATAAGGATTTGGTGGAACATATAAAAATGATTGCCACAATAAGAGAGGAATCGGAAGCGATCAAGTATGGTGACTATCAAGAGATACTTGTTAGAAATGAGCAACTTGTATTTGCTAGAACATATGGCACGGAGAAGAAAATCGTAATATTAAATGTGTCAGATAAAAGTGAAAATATAGTGTTTGACTTTCAAAATGAACATTATGAAGTAGTAGCAAAAGAGCATTCGTATAAGATTTTATAAAGATATTAAGATTCGCTCAGATAAATGAAAACGACGTACATCAATGCCTGCAGACAAGACTGAGTAGAATAATGAAAAACATCCTGAAGAAAAGTAAAGAAATTTTATGGAAATATAAAAATAAAAATTCTTGCATTACTAAATAACCTATGATATAATTAAAAAGCTGTTTATGAGATGAGATAAGATTGGTGAAAGCCAACTTGAATACGATTATATTTTTAAAGAGGTGAAAGCATGAAAGAGGGATTACATCCAAATTACTATCAAGCAAAGGTTACTTGTAACTGTGGAAATGAATTCGTAACTGGTTCAACAAAAGAAGAGATTCATACAGAAATCTGTTCAAAGTGTCATTCATTCTACACTGGACAACAAAAGGCTGCAGCAGCTCGTGGAGCTATTGATAAGTTCAATCGTAGATACGGCTTATCACAAAACTAAAGTAATGATTAAAACAGGTTGAGGTTTAAGAATCTCAGCCTATTTTTAAATATGAAAAGAAAGTGGTGGGAAAGTATGAAGGCATCCGGAATTGGCGGACAGGCGGTTATCGAAGGCGTAATGATGAAGAATCAAGATGAATACGCGGTAGCAGTTCGCAAACCAGGTAAAGAGATAGCAATAGAAAAGAATATATATGTCAGCGCATCTAAGAAGTATAAAATATTAAAGCTTCCTATTCTACGTGGTGTACTTGCATTTGTTGAGTCAATGATCATAGGTATGAAGACTCTTACTTTCTCTGCTAGTTTTTATGAAGAAGAAGAGGATTTGCAACCTTCTAAGGTTGAAAAGGCATTTACAAAAGTATTTAAAGAAAAAACAGAGAAAGTAGTTATGGGAATGACAGTACTTACATCTATCGTACTTGCAGTTGCCATATTTATGATATTACCATTTTTTATTGCAGAATTTTTTAAGAATATTATTGAATCCCAAATTGGCTTAGCTATGATTGAAGGAGCAATCCGAATTATCATATTTATGATATATATTATAGGGATATCTCAGGTAAAAGATATTAAGAGAGTATTCCAATATCATGGAGCAGAGCATAAGTCTATTAACTGTATAGAGAATGGTTTCGAATTAACAGTGGAGAATGTTAGATTCCAAAGCAAAGAACATAAAAGATGTGGAACTAGTTTTATGCTTGTTGTTATGTTCTTTAGTATCTTATTCTTCCTATTTATTAGAACGGATACTTTATGGTTACGTGTTGTAGTTCGTTTACTATTAGTTCCAGTGATTGCAGGTGTCTCTTATGAGTTTATTCGTCTTGCTGGAAGAAGTAATTCTAAGTTACTCTATATATTAAGCAAACCTGGATTTTGGTTACAAGGTCTAACAACCAAAGAACCAGATGATGAAATGATAGAAGTAGCGATTCAATCTGTAGAAGCAGTATTTGATTGGAGAGCATTTATTGCGGAAGACAATTCAGAGACTGAGAAGAAAGAATTACAGGGTGCTACAGAAGAATATAGTGCAACCAGTGAAGCTACAACAGACCAAATGGCTGTTAAAGCAGATTCAGCTACAGATACAGGTGTAGATGACGATGAAGACGATGAGATTCTTCGTGCCTTAGATCGTTACTTTATGGAAAATCATAAAAAGAAAGAAAAATAGAACCATGGCTATAACTAGAGAAGCAGCTCTTCAAAAGGCTACATCATTCCTTGAAGAAGCACATATAGAAGAAGGGAAATTAGATGCGTGGTACCTATTTGAACACGCCTTGTCCATTCCCAGAACAGAATATTTCATGAATCCTCACCTTGAACTAAACCAATCCCAATATAATTATTATATGGACTTGGTTCAGTTAAGGTCCCAGAGGATTCCTTTACAATATATTACTAAGGAACAAGAATTTATGGGATTAGTATTTCAGGTGAGTCCTCATGTACTTATTCCTAGGCAGGATACAGAGGTATTGGTTGAAGAAGTAATGAAAGTGGCTCAGGATAAGGAAATACTAGATCTATGTACTGGCTCTGGATGTATTATTACTAGTTTAGCAAAGCTATGTGCATTAAAAAGAGCAGTAGGCTCAGATATATCCGAAGAGGCATTATCAGTTGCCAGATATAATGGTGATAAGCATAATGTGCAAGTTGAATATGTGCAAGGGGACCTGTTTCAGTCAGTGACTGGAACATATGATATTATTGTATCTAACCCACCATATATCCCAACTAGGGACATTGAAGAACTTATGCCAGAGGTAAGAGAACATGAACCAATGTTGGCGCTAGATGGTAAAGAAGATGGTCTATGTTTCTATCGAAGGATTGCAAAAGAAGGGAAACAATATCTAAAACCTCACGGACAGTTGTTTCTTGAGATAGGATATAATCAAGGGCAAGCACTTACAAGAATATTAGAAGAAGAAGGATATGTTGACATACAAGTAAAACAAGATTTATCCGGTCTTGATCGTGTAGTAAGTGGGAATATAGAACAACAAGTGTAAGTGACAAAGATATGGAGGAATTATAGATGTTTGATCAATTAGATGCAACAGTAGATAGATATAATGAGATTATGGATGAGATAAATGAGCCTAGTGTGGTGAATGACCAAGTAAAGTTCAAACAATTAATGAAAGAGCAATCAGACCTAACTCCTATTGTTGAAAAATATAAGGAATATAAAGACGCCAAGACAGGTATTGAAGATAGTTTACTTCTATTAGATGAAGAGACAGATGAAGATATGCGAGAAATGGCCAAAGAAGAGTTGAATCAGTGTAAATCCGACCTAGCTACTGTGGAAGAAGAACTAAAGATTCTTTTATTACCAAAAGATCCAAACGATGAAAAGAACGTAATTGTGGAGATTCGAGGCGGTGCTGGTGGTGATGAAGCTGCTCTATTTGCAGCAGAATTATTTAGACTTTATTCTAAATATGCGGAAAAAAATCATTGGAAAGTGGAGACCATGAATATTAATGAAAATGGTATTGGTGGATTCAAAGAAGCCATATTTATGATTACAGGATATGGTGCCTACTCCAAATTAAAATATGAAAGTGGTGTACACCGTGTACAAAGAATTCCGGTAACAGAATCAGGTGGGCGTATTCATACATCAACATCAACAGTAGCAATTATGCCGGAAGCAGAAGAAGTGGATGTAGAGATCGATATGAATGATTGTAAATTTGACGTATTCCGTTCATCAGGAAATGGTGGACAGTCTGTTAATACTACTGACTCTGCGGTACGTTTAACTCATATCCCAACAGGAATTGTTATCTCTTGCCAGGACGAGAAATCCCAATTAAAAAACAAAGATAAAGCTATAAAGGTACTACGTTCTAGACTATATGAGTTAGAACTACAGAAGACTCAAGATGCAGAATCAGAAGCTAGAAAGAGTCAGGTAGGAACAGGAGACCGTTCTGAGAAGATTCGTACTTACAACTTCCCTCAAGGAAGAGTAACAGATCATAGAATAAAATTAACTTCTCATAGATTAGAAGCTATTATGGATGGAGATCTTGATGAGGTTATTGATCATCTTATCGCAGCAGACCAGGCAGCGAAACTTGCCAATATGAATAACGCTCAGTAGGAGAGAACCATTGATTAGTAGTATGAGCAATCCACAGATTAAGAATTTAATACAGTTGCAGAAGAAAAGCAAAGCTCGAAGAGAACAAGATGTATTTGTCATTGAAGGTATAAAAATGTTCCAAGAGACGCCAGCCCATAGATTGGTTAAGGCATATGTGAGTGAGAGCTTTTATCAACAGATTGAGACAAATGACTCAGAGCAGAAAGAGTTCATCTCGGATGACATAGACTATGAGGTTGTAAAAGATACTGTCTTTCATGAGATATCTGATACAATTACACCTCAAGGAATTATGGCCATTGTAAGAAGAAGTCACTACGATTTGCCCCAGTTTCTTGAAACACCAAAGGCACATCTTGTATTTTTAGAAGACTTAAGAGATCCAGGTAATCTAGGAACTATTCTTCGAACAGGTGAAGGTGCAGGGGTAACAGGAATTATCCTAAGTAAATCATGTGTGGACATCTACAATCCTAAAGTGATTCGGTCTACAATGGGGTCCATCTATCGTATTCCACATATATATGTAGATGATTTTAAGGAAACTATCATTCAGGCAAAGAATAATGGAATTGACTTATATGCTGCCCATCTAGATGGTCAGAAGGATTATGATAAAGAAGACTATTCAGATTCTTGTGGAATATTAATTGGAAATGAAGCCAATGGGCTAAGTGATGAGATTGCCCAGCTTGCGACTAGATATATTAAGATACCAATGGAAGGCAAGGTGGAGTCTCTAAATGCAGCCATTGCGGCAGCGATATTAATGTATGAAGTATATCGCCAAAGACGTATATAGACGTGGTATTATTATTATCTACTTAGTAGCTTGCGATTAAAACACATATTAATAAAGAAGACCCGTAGCTTTAGCACTTCTTGCTAATACTACGGGTTTTATTGTTTGTTGTATATTTTAGTGTTATAAGTTGACACTTACTTTACACTTTACAGAAAGAACAAATGCTCTACTAATATTTTGGAGCCCATAAGAATTAAGATGCTTCCACCAGCTAAGGTGGCTTTTTTCTCGTACTTTGCACCAAAGAAATGTCCGATTCCAACCCCAATTACACACATAATAAATGTTACAATCCCTATGGTTGATATTGCTTTTACAATGTTTATTTGTTGAATTCCGAATGTAATTCCAACAACCAAAGCATCAATACTTGTTGCTATAGCAAGTGTTAAGAGTTCCTTTATATTTATCTTGCCATTTTCTTTCTCTATATTAGGATAGGCAGCACAAGAATTATCATCACAACCGCATTCACCCTTCTTAGAGAATGATTCTCTTAACATATTAAAGCCTATAATAGTGAGTAGTATAAAAGCAACCCAATGATCTACAGGCATAATGATATGCTGGAATCGTGAACCAAGTAACCACCCTATAAGAGGCATTAATGCTTGAAATAAACCAAAGTAAAATGCAATTGTAAAGCCATGTTTTAAGTTGAGCTTCTTCATGTTAAGTCCCTTGCATATTGCAACTGCAAAGGCATCCATAGATAAACCAACAGCAATAATAAAAATATCAGTAAATGTCATTCTAGTCTCCTAATGTATCTATAATCTATAATATGTTTTGCTACATCGTTATATTATAATAACCAAAAAGGCATAAGTCAAGGTTAATTGACTTAGTGCAGCGGTGAAGAATAAAATTTATTCTTCACCGCTGATGTAGTTGAAATAAAATTGACAAGCTCATTAAATAATGTTAAAATATTGTCAA
>CAZAKD010000043.1:6082-10452 GCA_964485435.1 uncultured Lachnospiraceae bacterium | reverse complement strand
CGCTACGTAGTGCAACTAAGCGAAAGCGGTTCCTTTTCAGTAGCATTTATTCGGGGAATCGTTCCGTCACTTAAGTCAGCTGTGAATAGTAACATTTATTCTAGCTTATTCTCTTATAAAGTAATAATTAATGATATCAAAAAAATGGTCTGCATAGCTAGCTTTTTTTACATCCTCTAATGCTACAATATCAATTTTGCCTATCGCTTTATTATTTAGATAGTATGTAATGGTTCCTACTGTATCCCCTTTTTTTAATGGTGCCATTATATCTTCATTCATATGTACTTCTTTGGTGATGCCCTCTTTATCTACTCCTTTGAAACAAGTATAAGAGAATCTATCCTTCACTTCATATTCAACGTTTTTTTGAATTGAACTTTTAATAGGTAGAGGTTCCTTAATAAAGTCTGAATGATCATCTGTATAAATAGATACATTAGCAAAACCATAATCTAAAAGTTTTGCTCCCTCTCTAAATCTAACTTTAAAGTCTGGTGCAGCCATTATTACTGATATTAAAGTCATTCCATTTCTTGTTGCTGTGGCTGATAGACAGTATTTCGCCAAGCTAGTTGATCCAGTTTTAAGTCCTGTAATTCCATCATAAGTTCTTACTAATTTATTGGTGTTTGTTAAACCAAATTCACTAGTACCCTTTTTGGTTGTATGGGTTATGTTCTCCATCCATATCGTAGAATAGTTACTAATCTCAGGATGCTTCATAACTAACTCTCTTGACATAAGTGCTATATCATAGGCACTAGAATAGTGATTATCTTCATCTAACCCACACGCATTGACAAAGTTGGTATTTCTCATTCCAAGTTCTTTGGCTCTGGAATTCATTCGATTAACGAATTCTTCTTCACTGCCACTAATGAACTCTGCCATTGCAACAGAAGCATCATTTGCACTTGCTATACTAATACACTTAATCATCGTGTCAACAGTCTGTTTTTCATTTGGTTCAAGATATACTTGAGAACCACCCATTGAAGCTGCATGCTCACTTACAGATACTATATCAGTAAGCTTTATACGACCTTCTTCTATGGCTTCAAATATAAGTAAAAGAGTCATAACTTTTGTTATACTTGCAGGTCTAAGTTGTTCATCTTTGTTTTTATCATATATAACTTCGCCAGTTTCTCCTTCTATAAGCACAGCTGCCTGGGAGAGGATCTCAACAGCCGGGTCCGTGGTGGTGTTTTGTGTGGTTTCTTCTTTTGTCAGATTGGCCTTAACTACAACTTCTGTAGTAAATAATGTCCAGATTAATAATGTAGAAAGGATTAAAAATAACTTCTTTATAGCTCGTTTCATATGAATCACCATATTATATTCGTTACTATATTTTATAGATATCTGATAAATATATACCATTTATTTCTTAACAGTAACCTTGCACGTAACATAGGTGTCTTTTACATAACCATATATGACAGTAGTTCCTTCTTTTACTCCTGTAACTTTTCCTCTCTTACTAACTTTTGCAATAGATGGATTTTTACTGACCCATCTTACCTTTTTTATCTTACCTTTTAAAATAAGTTGTTCCACTTCATTTTCTTTCATTGTAATATTTTTTTTATTAATATCGATAACATATACTTTACAACGATATGTATTCTCACCAATCTTTACTTTAACAACAGCTCTTCCAGCCTTATTGCCATATACCTTTCCATAATAGTTAACATAGGCCACTTTAAAATCCGAGCTTGTATATGTGATATCTTGAGCTAAAAAATTAGTGTATATCTTTTTATTTGTACCTTTTCTTAGCACAATTTCTTTATTAATAATATTCTCTATTACCGTAGGAAAAGCCTCTTCTTTAAAATAAAAAATGGTATGAGGATATAATAAAATACTGATTAATAAAAAGAGCATACTATAGAACAATAGATTCAATAGTATGCCTTGCCTTTTTTTACTCATATTCACCTCTATCATAATGTACAATTCACCAGATAATATGGTGAGCTTGTTTATCGTTATTATATCTTATGATAGATACTAAAATATATTCTTATCTTATGATAGATTCTAGAATATATTATTACTATTCACACACCATTTAGTAACCAGGAACGATGACACGAGTAAATGCTACTGAAAAAGGAGTTTTTGCACTCGTCGGTACTTAGGCTCTGTCCTTTAGAGCCTTATGTACCGTTACGTAGTGCAACTAAGCGAAAGCGCCTCCTTTTCAGTAGCATTTACACATGTCATCGTTCCGTCACTTAAGCCAACTATGAATAATAACAATATATTCTTAAGCTAACATCATTCTGTCATTCGCAAATTCGCCACCACTTGCCTGTTCAAACTTCTCAAGCAGGTCCTTAACGTGCAATTCTTTCTTCTCATCTCCAGATACATCATAGATAATTCTGCCTTCATGCATCATGATTAGACGATTTCCTAAACGTATCGCATCTTTCATATTATGAGTTACCATTAAGGCTGTAAGTTTATTGCTCGTAACAATTTGTTCTGTTAATTCTAATACCTTACTTGCAGTCTTAGGATCTAGAGCAGCTGTATGTTCATCTAATAATAGTAATTTAGGTTTCTGTAATGTAGCCATTAATAGGGTAAGTGCTTGTCTTTGACCACCAGACAGTAGTCCAACTTTTGAGGTTAACCTTTCCTCTAAACCTAGATCTAAGGTTTTTAATTTGGTAAAATACTCTTCTTTTTCTTCTTTGGTTATTCCCCAAGATAGCTTGCGTTTTTTTCCTCTTCTATATGCCAATGCTAGATTCTCAGCAATCTCCATATTGGCAGCAGTTCCTCTCATTGGATCTTGGAATACTCGGCCAAGATACTCGGCCCTTGCATATTCAGGATAATTTGTAATATCAATTCCATCAAGTACTATTCTTCCTAAATCTATAGGATATACTCCAGCAATCATATTCAGAATAGTTGATTTCCCCGCTCCATTTCCACCAATAATAGTAACGAAATCATTGTCTCTTAATTCTAACTCCATTCCGTTTAAAGCACGTTTTTCATTGATTGTCCCTGGATTGAATGTTTTATATACATTGTTGATTTTTAACATATGCCTTCTCCTTTTTAGTTCTCAGACTCTACATGGATACGATTGATTTTCCTTAATCTATTCTTATTAATATTTGGAACAGAAAGTGCAATGGTAACTATAATTGCAGTTAAGATTTTTAAATCAGTAGTTTCCAATCCAAGTTGAAGTACAACTGCAATAATAATTCTATATAAAATAGATCCAACGATAACTGCAGTTAATTTAAATGCAAAATTCAACCTTTTACCAAAGATGGCTTCTCCAATTACTAAGGAAGCTAATCCAATTACTATAGTACCTGTCCCCATACCTACATCAGCATATCCTTGACTTTGAGCAACCAAAGCACCAGAAAGTGCAACTAATCCATTACTAATTGTAAGTCCTAAGATTTTCATTGAATCTGTATTTACACCTAAAGCACGAATCATATCCTCATTACTACCTGTTGCACGAATCGCACAACCTATCTCCGTTCCAAAGAACCAATATAATATCCCAATCATAATAATTGAGAAGACAACTCCAAAGAACATTGTAATCCATGTATTTATATTACTAATGGATGTAAATGATTCAGGTAATATATTGGATATCTTTGATATTACCGTATCAACTCCTAATAAAGGGGTATTAGATTGTCCCATTACACGAATATTAATAGAATATAGTGCAATCATTGTTAGAATACCTGATAGAACTGAAGGTATTTTAAGTTTTGTATGTAAAATTCCTGTAACAGCACCTGCCAACATTCCAGCAATAGATGCAACAATTAAACTTAAGAATGGATTCCAACCAAATACAACTATTAATGTTGCACTTACACATCCACCAAATGCAAAACTTCCATCGCATGTCATATCAGAATATTTTAAGATTTTAAATGTTAGGTATACCCCTAATGCCATGATTCCCCAAAGCAGACCTTGAGATATGGCTCCTTGAATTGCTAATATAATACTCATAAATACCTCCATCTAGATATAAAAAATGATAAGGACAGACTCATTTACAAAGACTGTCCTAATAATTCTAAAGCTATCACTATTTCACTTTATCTATTAATTCCGCTGGAATCTTAATTCCTAATTTTTCTGCAACTTCTGAATTAATCATAACACTGAGTTCTTCGTCAGATAGATATTCAATTGGCATATCAGCTGTTGTAGCCGTTCCCTCGAGAATCTTAACTGCTTGTGCTGCTGTAAGTTTACCTAAGTTATAGTAGTCAATTCCATAAGTAGCAAGTCCACCACTATCTACCATGCCACTTTCTCCACATATTACTGGAATACCATTTGGTTCTGTA
>CAZAKD010000043.1:0-6072 GCA_964485435.1 uncultured Lachnospiraceae bacterium | reverse complement strand
CAGCAATAAGATTATCTGTAGGAGCATATATTGCATCTACTTTACCAACTAAAGATTGTACAACTTGTTGAATCTCATTGGAGTTGGATACACTAGCATTAATTGTCTTTAAACCAAGTTCCTCTGCGGCTTTTTCTGCCATATCAATTTGAATCTTTGAATTAATTTCGCTAGAACTATATAACATACCAACCGTCTTTGCTTCTGGAACCAATTGTGTCAGTAACTTCATCTGGTCTTTTACAGGTGTTAAATCTGATGTTCCTGATACATTTCCGCCAGGTGCAGTATTAGAAGCAACTAATTTTGCAACTTCTGGATCTGTAACCGCAGTTACAAGAATTGGAATGTCTTTTGTTGCGTTTGCAACTGCTTGTGCAGCAGGTGTAGCAATTGCTAAAATAAGATCAACTTTATCATTTACTAATTTTGAAGCAATTGTATTACTATTGGATTGATCACCCTGTGCATTTTGATAGTCTATGGTAATGTTCTTACCTTCTTCATATCCAGCTTCTTTTAATCCATCAATAAATCCATCATATGATGCATCTAGAGCAACATGTTCAACCAATTGACTTATACCAATTTTATATACCTTATCCTCTGGATTCGTTGAGTTGGTGGTTGCCTTTTCCTTAGCACCACATCCTACTATTGAGACACTTGCAATGATTAACAGTAAAGATGTTGCTATTATTTTTTTTGTTTTTCTCATATATTTACCCTCTTCCACAATAAAATTTACTAATTAAAAACATTAATGCTTTAATGTATTAATGTGCTATTTATAAAAATATACCTTATAATTGAGTAATAGTCAATAAGAAAAACAAAAAAACTGAAAAGTCATAGCTTGACTTCATATTGTACTTGATATATTATGTATCATAATATTTAGATAACTATTATCTAACATGTATCTATTTATATGATGACTATACAAAAGGAGACGATAAAATGAGTTTTAATTTCATTAAAGAAGCTATAACCCCGGAAGAATTATTGAATGAATATGCACTTCCTAAGGCATCTGTTCAATTAAAAAAAGAAAGAGATGAAGCAATTAAGAAAGTATTTACAGGAGAATCTGATAAATTTTTGGTTATAGTAGGACCATGTTCAGCAGATAATGAAGATGCTGTGTGTGATTATATATCTAGATTAGCTAAAGTGTCTGATAAAGTATCTGATAAATTAATTATTATACCAAGAATCTATACGAACAAACCAAGAACAACTGGTGAAGGCTATAAAGGTATTGTTCATCAACCAGATCCTGAGAAAAAGCCAGATCTTTTAGAAGGTCTTTATGCAATGCGTAAGATGCACATTCGTGCTATCCAAGAAACTGGATTAACTGCAGCAGATGAGATGCTCTATCCTGAGAATTGGCCATATGTTGCTGACATTCTCTCCTATGTAGCCGTTGGAGCACGTTCTGTTGAGAATCAACAACATAGATTAACTATTAGTGGTGTTGATGTACCTACAGGAATGAAGAATCCTACAAGTGGAGATTTATCTGTTATGTTAAATTCCTGCGTTGCTGCTCAAGGACGTCATACTTTCTTATACCGCGGATGGGAAGTAAAGACATCTGGAAACCCACTTACTCATACTATCTTAAGGGGTGCTGTAAATAAACATGGCCAAAGTATTCCTAATTACCATTATGAAGATCTTATGAGACTTTATGATATGTATGGAGAACGCGATCTGGCTAATCCAGCAACAATTATTGATGCAAATCACGCCAATTCTGATAAATGTTTTGACCAACAACCTAGAATTATTAAAGAAGTACTACATAGCCGTAAGCTATCTAGTGAGATTGCTTCCCTAGTTAAAGGTGTAATGATCGAGAGTTATATTGAAGAAGGAACTCAAAAGATTACAGACCATATCTATGGAAAATCAATTACTGATGCTTGTCTTGGTTGGGATTCTACAGAGCGTCTAATCTACAATATTGCAGACAACGTGTAAATTAAGAGAAAATATTTAATCCCCACTGAACGATAGGACTATTGATGTATACTTCTAATAGACCAGCAATAAATAGAATGATGAATAATAATAGAAAGCTAGGTAATCTTTCCATTATTATTTTCATTCTATTTTTTCTATAGTTAATTGGATTTTGTAATAAAGATTCATTAAGATGATAACTTTGTAGATACAGAAGATACCACACTGGAATATAAAGGATGCCTTGCGGAAAAATATAGAGCACAAAAAGAAGGACTCCTTTGGCATTATAATGAAAAATTGCTGTTGACAACAATAAGCCAGTTGTGAATCCTGAATAAGATATTTTACATATAATATATGGTACACCAAGAGATGTAACAGAGAATAGAAATAGCCATAAAAATTGTTTTGTATTAGACCACATTACGTATCCAAATAAGACTCCATAATCAATATCAAGAGACATTAATTTATGATTAAATGATTCCCTGAAGATCTCTACATTATTTAAAAAGAAATCTTTAAATATATGAGCCAATATCGCGCCAAAAAATACTCCTATGAGATAAAGAACCATACCATATTTGATAATTTTTCTATCTATCGATTCTGAATATTTTCTACTCATCTGCTACTCCTTTATGCTTTTTAATAAGAACTTAATGTTGTCCTTGTTAATAAACATATGAAAGTAGTATGTAATTAATGCTTAATTTACAGTCCCATCTTGGTCTTATAGGCTAAAATACCAGCTATTGTTTTACCATCTTGAATTGTACCGTCTAAGATTAATTGTGTAAGTTCCTCTAAAGAATAACGCTCAACATGAATAAATTCATCTTCATCCAGGTTCGGCTTTGAAAAAATTAAATCTGATGCATAATAGATCTCTATCTTTTCATCACTATAAGCGCATGCTGCATATAGATCAATTAGATGTTCCACATGATTAGATTGATATCCAGTCTCTTCTTCTAGCTCTCTTATGGCACAAGTACGAGTATCTTCACCTTGATTTAACCCACCTGCTGGAATCTCTAAGGTATATCTTTTTGCTGGGCTTCTATATTGTCTAACCATGACAATTTTTCCGTCTTTATCTACGGGTATAATTGCAGCTGCCCCTGGATGGTGAATATAATCCCACTCCACCACTTTATTAGATGGTAATTTCATATGATCTCGATAGAATTCTACTATTTTACCTTTATATATTAGTTCTCTTTTTACAAGGCTGTATTCATTATGTTCTGACATGATAATATTCCTCCTAGTTTTTAAGGTCTAAAGCTTTTTGATAACAAGCATCTGTTGCTTTCATGATTGAATTGCGCATTCCATTTTCCTCTAATGCAGCAACACCTGCAATAGTAGTTCCACCTGGAGAACACACCTGATCTTTCAACTCTCCTGGATGCTTGCCTGTTTCTAATACCATCTTAGCAGAACCTAATACAGTTTGTGCAACCATTTTATATGCTTTATCTCTTGATAGTCCATATTTTACAGCACTATCTGCTAATGCCTCAATAAACATGTATACATAAGCTGGAGAACTTCCAGTAGCACATACTACCGCATCCATAAGAGACTCTTCAACTTCTTCAAATCTTCCAAATGAAGAAAAGAGCTTTGCAATAACATCCCTCTCTTCTTGGGAATATTCATCACCGGAATAACATATCCCTGACATCCCTTCATTTACCAATGCAGGGGTGTTAGGCATTGCACGTAATATTCTAATATCTTGTCCCAATATATCTTTTAAACTTTCAATTGTCTTACCCGGAGCTATAGATATAATTATATGCTCTTTGGTAATATAATCTTTTATATCCTTTAAAACAACACTATAATATTGTGGTTTAATAGCCAAAACAACATATTTAGATTGTTCTACTACTGTAGAATTGCTCTCCATGTATGAAATTCCTGTTTCTTTTTTTACATATTCCAGTCTTTCTTTATTAATATCGGTGTAATGAAAATCTCTCTGATTAAATCTATTTAAAGCACCAGAAAGCATTGCATATCCCATATTTCCCATTCCTAGAAAACCAAGTAACGCCATATATAACATCCCTTCTATATGTTTATCTCATAATTATATCAAAAATACTCCCACTTTAAAAGTGGGAGTTGTAAGTAGTCTAATTAATATCTTTTAAAAATGTCTCAATTCTGTCTAAGCCTTTTTCAATCTGTTGAATAGAAATTGCATAAGATAGACGAATATGATCATCAAATCCAAAATCTTCACAAGGTATTACAGCAACTTTATAATCTTCAATTAGAATAGTTGCAAGATCATTTACTGTAGCTATAGCCTTTCCTTTATATTTCTTTTCTAATATTTTAGAGATATCAATAAATAGGTAGAAAGCACCATCAGGTTCTAAGCAAGACACTAAAGGCATGTTTTTTACTCTATCATACATATAAGTTCTTCTTTTATCAAATTCTTCTCTCATACTATTAACTGTATCTTGAGGTCCACGTAAAGCTTCCACAGCAGCTTTTTGTGCAATAGAGTTTGGGTTAGAAGTTTGATGACTTTGAACACTTCCCATAAGTTTAGCAATCTCAACAGATGAACCAGTATAACCAATTCTCCACCCTGTCATTGCATAGCTCTTAGATAGTCCGCTACATGTTATTGTTCTTTTATAGATCTCATCATTAAAAGAGGCAATGCTAATATGCTCTTTTTTGTTATACACTAGATATTCATACATTTCATCTGCTACTACATAGATATCTTTACGAACTACTACTTCTGCAATAGCCTCTAATTCTTCACGTGTATAAATCATTCCAGTAGGGTTGCTAGGTGTATTGAGGATAAAAGCCTTTGTTTTATCAGTACACGCTTCTTCTATCTGTTTCGCTGTTACTTTGTATGATTGCTCTTTTTCACCACGAATGATAACTGGAACTCCACCTGCTAGTTTAACAATCTCTGGATAACTAAGCCAATATGGTGCTGGAATAATTACTTCATCTCCAGGATTTAATATTGCTGTAAATACATTTGTTAATGAATGTTTACCACCATTACTAATTACAACCTGATTTGGTTTATATTCTAACTGATTGAAAGAGGATAACTTTTCACAAACAGCTTTTTTTAATTCTTCTGTACCAGATGCAGGAGTATATTTTGTAAATCCATCCTGGATTGCTTGAATAGCTACTTGATTAATATTGTCAGGAGTATTAAAATCTGGTTCACCTGCTCCAAAACCTACCACGTCGATTCCCTGTGCTTTTAATTCTTTTGCCTTTGCAGTAATTGCTAGTGTTGAGGATGGTTTTACTGCAGCGGCCTTTACTGATAATGTCAATGCCATGAAATGCACCTGCCTTTTTTTTAATTTCTTTCCTATTGTAATATATACTACTGTTTTTTGCAAGTTATAAATACAAATAATTCTTTATATTTTAAAATTTGAATTAAATTACAACTTTCCTCCCATAAAGTGCGACTTTTATATTACATTATTTCAATATTTAATATTTTTTTGCAAGTAAGGGTTGATTATATTGCATTTTCATCATATTTAGATAAAATTAAAAAGGCTAAAACCATATCTAGTTTTAGCCTTTTATTTCACTATCATAATCAAAATTCTTTACTACTTACCTGTTAGTACTATTTTGCATAATCTGTTACTCTGGATTCTCTAATAACATTAACTTTAATCTGTCCAGGATATTCCAATTCAGATTCAATTTGCTTTGATAAGTCTCTAGCAAGTAAAATCATATCATCATCAGTAATCTGTTCTGGTACGACCATAACTCTCACTTCTCTACCTGCTTGGATAGCAAAAGACTTATCTACCCCTTTAAAGCCATTCGTAATATCTTCTAATTGTTTCAATCTGTTGGTATAAGTTTCAAGTGTTTCTCTTCTTGCTCCTGGTCTTGCAGCAGATATAGTATCAGCTGCTTGTACAATACAGGCGATTAAAGTTTCTGGGTCTACGTCTCCATGATGTGATTCAACTGAGTTAATAACTACTGGTGATTCTTTATATCTACGACACAAGTCAACACCAATTTGAATATGTGATCCTTCCATCTCATGATCTACTG
>CAZAKD010000042.1:0-11071 GCA_964485435.1 uncultured Lachnospiraceae bacterium | reverse complement strand
TCCGTCTGAGATTCTGGAATTAATTCTTCTACTACAACAAAGATCATTGCTCCTGCTGCAAAAGAAAGTGCATATGGTAGAAGCGCTCCCATACTAGATGCCAATACCGCTCCAATTACTGCTGCTATCGGCTCTACTATACCAGACGCTTGCCCGTATAGAAAACTCTTCCATCTTGAATAACCCTCTCTACGAAGTGGTATCGATACTGCAGCCCCCTCAGGGAAGTTTTGCAATCCAATTCCAAGAGCTAAAACAGCTGCACTGGCTATTGTCGCGTTCTCACTTGTGCCAGCTGTTCCAAATGCTACACCAAATGATAACCCCTCTGGTATATTATGAAGAGTAATTGCGATAATTAAAAGTATACTTCTTCTTAGATTAGACTTCTTTTTGGGGTTTTTTACTTCGTCCTCCACATGATGTACATGGGGCAATAATTTATCTGCTCCAAATAAGAATAGACCTCCTGCTCCAAACCCTGCCACAATAGGGAGCCAAGGATACTTATAAGACTCGCTAATCTCTAGGGCTGGTAATAATAAAGACCAAAACGAAGCTGCAATCATAACACCACTTGCAAAACCTAACATAAGATTTAATACTTTCGGCTTAATATCTTTAAAGAAAAATACCATGGCAGAACCTAATGCTGTTGTTGTCCATGTAAATATTCCACCTAATAGCGCCAATATAATTGGATTTGTATTTTCAAACATTCTTTTCCATCCTCCTTTATATCTGTTACTCTTTTCCGATATTGTAAAGACTAGCGTAGACACCATTTCTCTCCAATAACTCCTCATGAGTTCCCTTTTCTTTGATTCCTTCCTCTGTTAATACTAGTATATTCTTAGCATTTTGAATTGTTGTTAGTCTATGAGCAATTACAAATGTGGTTCGATTGCTTGCCAACTTTTCAAGAGAATCTTGAACTACCTTCTCGCTCTCATTGTCTAATGCAGAAGTAGCTTCATCAAAGATTAAAATTGGAGGGTTCTTTAAAAATACTCTTGCTATACTTAGTCTTTGTTTCTGGCCACCAGATAATTTCACACCTCTTTGTCCTGTATAAGTATCATAACCATCTGGAAGTTCCATAATAAAGTCATGTGCATTTGCCTTCTTAGCAGCTTCAATTACTTCTTCTTTACTTGCAGCTGGTTTACCATACTGAATATTCTCAAATATTGTACCTGCAAATAGATACACATCCTGTTGTACTATTCCAATATTGCTACGAAGTGAATTTAACTTAATATTACGAATATCTTCTCCATCAATGAGAATTCTACCACTACTTACCTCGTAGAATCTTGGAATCAAGCTACACATTGTAGTTTTACCAACCCCTGACGGGCCAACAAGCGCCATATAATCACCTGCTTCTACAGATAGATTAACATTGGAGAATACATCCTCAGAAGCATCTTCGTATTTAAAGGTAACATTCTCAAAATGAATATTTCCTTTTACATTTTTCATTTCTTTGGCATCTTCACTATCTGCAATATCTGGTTCAATATCCACGATCTCCATAAATCTATCAAATCCAGTAATCCCATTTTGAAATTGTTCTGTAAAGTTAATTAATTTTCTCACTGGTTCAATCAAATTATTGATATAGAGGAGAAATGTTAGCAGGTCTCCAATAGATATCACTTTATTTACGATTAGATATCCACCACCAATAATTACTGACACATTAATTAAGCTAATAAAGAATCCAAGCCCGGAATGAAATAGTGCCATTGTTCTATAACTTCTATCTTTACTCTCAATAAATCTTTCATTTCCTCTATGAAACTTTTCCATCTCAATATGTTCATTGGCGAAGGACTTTACCACTCTAATTCCAGATAAGTTATCTTCTATCTGGGCATTAATGTCGGCAATTCTCTCCCTGTTTACTCTGAAAGCTTTATTCATCTTGTTCTTAACCTTCATTGCAAACACAAACATTATCGGAATAAAAATAAACACAATAATTGTTAGTGGAACATTGACATTCAATAATATTATAAAAGCCCCTAAAAACTTAATAATAGATATTAATAAATCTTCTGGACCATGGTGACTTAATTCAGTAATGTCAAATAAATCAGTGGTGATTCTAGACATTAAACGTCCTGTTTTTTTATTATCAAAAAAACTAAAGGATAATTTTTGATAATGTTCAAAGATTTCATTTCTCATATCAAACTCAATCTTTGCACCCATAATATGCCCTTTGTATGCAATGTAGTAATTGCTTAGATACTCAATAATTGCTAAAAGTAGCATTCCTATCGCTAACTTCACTAAGATAGGAATTGCCTCAGCTATCTCATATTCTATCAATACTGTATTCGTAATATACCTTACGATCAGAGGATATAGCAAAGTAATTCCTGATACTAATAAAGCAAAAAACATATCTGTAAAAAACAACACTTTATAGGGCTTATAGTATGAGATAAACTTCTTCATTTTTCTACTCATAATCTACTCCTTTCATACAAATGTCCCTATAGTTACAAAAGGCTGCTCCTTATATATAGGGACAGCCTTGAGTTAGGTACATTATTATCTTGATAATCTTCTCGCTGTATCATATAAATATTGATCAATGTCTTTTTCCATTGCCAATGCTTCCTCAATATCATAATCAACATATTGGCCGTTATTGTATGCAACAACACGGTTTGATGCACCCGCTGCAAGCAAGTCTACGGCTTTGGCGCCCATTATTGAAGCATAGACTCTATCTTTACAAGTAGGGCTTCCACCTCTTTGAATATGTCCAATAATTGTTGCCCTTGTTTCAACACCTGTAGCTGCTTCAATTCGTTTCGCCATAGCATGAGAATCTCCGATTCCTTCAGCATTAACTATAATGTGATGTCTTTTGCCTACCTTTTTCTTCAAGATAATATTCTCAATAATCTCTTGTTCGCTTTGATTTGCTCTTTCTGGAATCAGCACCTCTTCAGCTCCGTTGGCAATTCCACACCATAGGGCTATATATCCTGCATTTCTACCCATAACCTCAATAATACTACATCTCTCATGGGATGTTGATGTATCTCTTACTTTATCAATTGATTCCATAGCTGTATTAACTGCTGTATCAAAACCAATTGTATAATCTGTACATGTAATATCTAAATCTATGGTTCCTGGCAGTGCAACTGTGTTAATTCCTAGACCAGCTAGTTTTCTAGCTCCTTGGAAGGAACCATCTCCACCAATTACAACAACTCCATCAATTCCATGCTTTCTTAATATGTTAGCACCCTTTTGTTGTCCCTCTGCAGTCTTAAACTCATTACATCTTGCAGTATAAAGAATGGTGCCACCCCTCTCTATAATATCAGATACACTCTTTGCATCCATATCAATGATATCTTCCTCTAAAAGTCCGGCATATCCTCTGCGGATTCCTTTCACTTCGATGCCAGCTGATATAGCTGCTCTAACGATTGCTCTTATTGCTGCATTCATTCCTGGTGCATCCCCACCACTTGTTAAAATACCAATTCTTTTTACATGACTTGTCATATTCTTAACCTCCATTAGGTATACCACATTATTAATTAATTATCATCTCATTTTAATTCATTTTTCGTGTCATTTCAATACTATTTTGCTTTAGTTTCACATTTCCACTCCCATATCGCTCTTCTAAAGTTGAGATTAAAGATTTATCTGCCCTAATCCCCTTACTTGGAGGGAGACGTTTTATCACCTTTTCACATTCACAATATATGCTAACCTTATCTTCTCCATCATATTTACTTAAAATATCATACAAGTTTTGTTCATCTTTAACGAATTCTTCTTTACTTGGATATCGAATCCATACTTCCTTGGGAATAGAATCAAACAACATCATCTGTTGACAGATTAACTTAGCTGGCTTATCTTCTTCTGCTGTTACCTTACCTCGAATAAACACCTTGTTATCTTCAACAAGGAGATCTTTATACTTCTCATAGTCTCTAGGAAATACGATGACCTCAACAGAGCTTATCAAGTCTTCTATGGTAATAAAGGCCATTATGCTATTATTTCTCGTAGTCTTTACAGTTTTAGATGAAATAATACCGCCTATTACAGCAATGGTTCCATCCACTACCTTTGACTTGTCGGTCTCCTCATCCAAGGCAAAATCACCTGCGGTTGCAGTAATGCAGTTTCTCCACAATTCTTCATATTCTTCCATTGGATGACCACTTACATAGATTCCTAGAACCTCTTTCTCAAATTCAAGCATTAGGTCTTTAGAGTATTCACCCACATCCGGAATTTCCTGCTCATATTCAAGTTTTTCTTCATCAGATGCGAAATCAAAGAGGCTAATTTGTCCAGCAATTGTTTTCTTTCTATCTTGATTCACTCCATCTAATATCTGTAAATAGGTTAACATTTTCTGTTTTCTTGTGCCAGGAAGGCTGTCCAATGCTCCAGCTTTGATAAAGCTCTCAATAGTCCTTTTATTTACTTCTTTTCCAGATAATCTAAGAATAAAATCTTTCAGTGTAAGATATTTTCCTCCTAAGGTTCTCTCTTCTACAATGGCCTCAATAACAGAACGCCCAACTCCTTTAATTGCGGATAAGGCATATCGAATTGTACCTTGATCCGTTGAAAAGTTACCCTCACCTTCATTAATATCAGGTGGTAAGATAGTAATACCCATCTGTCTACAAGTAAAAATATAGTCAGATACTTTATTGGCATTATCTATAACCGAAGTCATAAGTGCTGCCATAAACTCCAAAGGATAATAATGTTTTAAATAAGCAGTCTGATAGGATACCACTGCATAAGCTGCTGCATGAGATTTATTAAATGCGTACTTTGCAAAGTCAGTCATCTCATCAAATATATGATGAGCAACTTCTTCAGAGATGCCATTACTTATACATCCCGGTACCCCTTCCACTTCATTGCCATAGACAAAGTTTTTTCTCTCTTTCTCCATTACAGACGCCTTCTTCTTAGACATAGCACGACGAACAAGATCACTTCTACCGTAACTATATCCCGCAAGATCTCTAACAATCTGCATAACCTGCTCTTGATACACGATACAACCATATGTAGGCTCAAGAATAGGAACGAGTTCTGGACACTCGTAGCGAATACTCTCTTTATCGTTCTTTCCTTTTATATACTTAGGAATAAAGTCCATTGGACCTGGACGATATAGTGAGATACCTGCTATAATATCCTCTAGGTTTTCAGGCTTAAGTTCTTTCATAAAACTCTTCATACCAGCACTCTCAAGTTGGAAGATACCTTCTGTTTTGCCAGAAGCAATTAAATTTAAAACTTCTTTATCATGAAAATTAATTTTATCTATATCTATCTTTTGACCTTCTGCCAACCTTTTATTAACGAACTTTACTGCATTTTGAATAACGGTTAGTGTCCTTAGTCCAAGAAAGTCCATCTTTAATAAGCCTAATTCTTCAATCGTAGTCATAGGAAACTGGGTAGTTATACTATCATCGGAAGACTTTGAGAGAGGTACATATTCCTCAATGGCTTGATTACTAATTACAACTCCTGCTGCATGCATAGAAGTATGTCTTGGTAGTCCTTCAAGTCGAATAGACATATCTATAAGATATTTACACTGTTCATCTGAGTCGTACATTTTTTTCAGTTCTGGGTTCATGGTAAGGGCCTTACTAATGGTTATTCCAATCTCTGTAGGAATCATCTTCGCTATGGTGTCCACGTAAGCATAAGATAGATCTAACGCTCGTCCAACATCCCTAATTACAGCTTTTGCAGCCATAGTACCAAAGGTGACAATCTGTACAACTCTATCATTGCCATACTTATGTACCACATATTCTATTACTTCTTGCCTTCTTTCATAGCAAAAATCAATATCAATATCTGGCATAGTCAATCTTTCTGGATTAAGAAAACGTTCAAATAGAAGATTATATTGAATTGGGTCTATATTCGTAATGGCCAAACAATAGGAAACAATACTTCCTGCCGCTGAACCTCTACCTGGTCCTACAATAATACCATGATCCCTGGCATATTTTATAAAGTCCCATACAATTAAGAAATAGTCTACAAAACCCATTCCCTCAATCGTTTGAATCTCATAACGTAACCGTTCCTTCAATTCTTCACTAGGGTTTTCATATCTATTCATTAACCCTTTATTACACAGTTCTTCTAGATATTCTAAGGATGTATATCCATCAGGAACTGGATATTCAGGAAGCTTGTATTTACCAAACTCTATGTCAACATGACATCTATCTGATATTTTCACAGTATTTTCTAATGCTTCTTTTGCATAAGGAAATAATGCGTACATCTCTTCCGGAGACTTCAAGTAATATTGTCCCCCATCATAACGCATTCTGTCCTCATCAGCTACTTTTTTCTGTGTCTGGATGCATAGAAGAATATCATGAGGAACGGCATCGCCCTCTAGAATATAATGAACATCGTTGGTAGCTACAAGGGGGATCCCTGTATCTTGATGCATTCTTAATAATCCCTGGTTAACTGTTTGTTGATCTGGGATTCCATGATCTTGCAACTCTAAATAAAAGTTGCCTTTTCCAAATAACTCTTGCAACCTTAAGGCAGCTATCTTGCCTTCTTCATAAAAACCCCTACGCACATTAGATGCAATTTCTCCTGCCAGGCATGCACTTAAGGCAATGATGCCTTCTTTATATTTCTCTAATACCTGGTAATCCACACGTGGTTTATAGTAGAAGCCTTCTGTGAATCCTCTTGATACAATCTTCATAAGATTAGCGTATCCCACATTATTCTCTGCAAGGAGCACCATGTGATAGTACCTTCCATTAGATGAGTTAGCTTCTTTATCCCATCTACTTCCAAGTGCTACATAGACTTCACAGCCAATCACAGGATTAATGCCCGCTTCTTTTGCCGCTTTATAAAAATCAATGACTCCATACATAACACCATGATCAGTGATTGCAATACTATTCATTCCAAGTTCTTTTACCTTAGATACAAGTTCTTTTATCTTACAGGAACCATCTAGTAAACTGTATTCTGTATGGACATGTAAATGTGTAAAGTTCATTGTTTCACCTTCTTATTCTTATGAAAGAAGAACCCCTTCCTAATCCGAAAGAGGTTCAACATTAAGTTAACGGTGTTAGCCTTTATTTACTGCTTAGATATTTTTCAATATTCTCCATTGCAAGTTCTTCATCTTGTCCATCAGCAGATACAATAAGGTCTTCTCCAGCAGCAAGCCCTAAGCTCATCATCCCCATAATGCTCTTAGCATTTACTTTTTTGTTTTCAGTTTCCACATAGATTGAACTCTCATATTGACTTGCAACCTGAACTAAAAGTGCCACAGGTCTAGCTTCTAACCCTGTTGGAATCTTAATTGTTATTTTCTTTGTTACCATAAATTATATCCTCCTTCTGTTCCCTTAAATGATCAGCTATAATACTTAGTTTACGTAATCTATGATTCACCCCCGATTTCCCAATCGGTGGACTAATCAGTAATCCTAGTTCCTTTAAAGATGCGTCAGGATGTTCAATTCTAAGCATAGCCATCTCTTTTAAATTGTCTGAAAGATTACCAAATCCGACGTTATCTTTAATATATATAATATCATCAATCTGCTTAGTTGCTGCAATTACGGTTTTATTAATATTAGCCGTCTCACAATTTACCTGGCGATTAATGGAATTGCGCATTTCTTTTAGAATTCTAACATTCTCAAGGTTCATAAGTGATACATGAGCTTCCATAACATTGAGAATATCAACAATCTGAGATCCTTCTTTAATATATACTACATAATTCTTCTTTCGAAGAACAATCTTGGCATCAATGGAGAACGTTTCCAAAACCTCTTTTAATTGAATTGCCTTTTCTTTCGCAGAAACAACGATCTCAAAATGATAGGTTTTCTGTGGATCACTCATGGAACCACTTGTTATATATGCTCCCCTAATAAATGCTCTCTTGCAGCAAGAATTTTGAATAACAAGACTACTTTGTAGCGAAAGGTCAGCTGCAATCTCTCCACTTTCATCCATTATCTTAGTTGCTTTCAAAATCATTATAGATGTCTCATGCTCTTTAATCATAATAGAGTAAATTTTACCTCTACTTGTACTTCCATTGCGCTTAACCTGAACATGTGGCGTTGTGTGAAACGCCTTTTTCACTAAATAATAATATCTTCTGGCTACAATTATATTCTCAGTATGAATAAATATAGCATATTTATCTTGTGTATTAATAGATATCCTACCAGATAAACTAAATATAGCTGCAATCTCTGCAATTTGGCAATGTCTTGCCAAAGATACTTGTTTTGATAATTCTTCTTTAATTTCTTTCGAGAATGACATCTTATAACCTCGTTTCACTACAACGACTACCTAAGGGAATCTTTATGTATATCCCTATGTTCTATCTTCACTCCATATTCCATGGTGGATAATCTTTGGCTTAATGCATTGGCCAGTGTTACAGAACGATGTTTTCCTCCTGTACACCCAATACTGATTACAAGCTGATTCTTTCCTTCTATAATATAATTTGGTATTAAAAATGATAACAAATCATAAACTTTGTCCAAGAATTCCACTGATGGAGCTAGTGCCATTACATAATCATATACAGATTGATCATTCCCTGTTAATGGCTTTAATTCTGGTTCATAATAAGGGTTTGGTAAGAATCTTACGTCAAACACAAGATCAGAATCTATTGGTAGTCCATATTTGAATCCAAAGGATACTATTGTAACTATTAAATTATTATATTTTTCATTTTTAACAAATATTTTATCTATTTCAGATTTTAAATCTCGAACTAGTAATTGACTAGTATCAATAATATAATCTGCTTTTTTCTTCAGAAATTCAATTTCTTTTCTTTCTGTTTCTATGCCCTTATCTACTCTTCCACTTCCAGATAACGGATGTGTTCTTCTTGTTTCCTTAAATCGCTTTACAAGAACCTCAGTACTTGAGTCTAAGAACAATATCTCATAAGGACAGTTGTAGTCTTCAAGTTGAGAAAGCACTTGCTCTAATTCACTTAATGCCTCTCCACTTCGAATATCAATACCTAATGCCACTTGATTAATATGCCCATTTTCCTTTAAAGTTAGTTGAGCAAATTTAACAATTAATTGAATTGGCAGATTGTCAACGCAAAAATAACCTGAATCTTCTAACATCTTCAATACGGAACTTTTTCCCGCACCTGATAATCCTGTTACAATTACGAATCTCATATTCTGCCTCCTTACAATTAAAAGTCACCTAAAAATCGAACTTCAGGTTCTAAATGAACTCCATATTTTTCAAATACTGTATTATCTACATGGGAAAGTACTGCTTTCACATCCTTAGCACTTCCTTCACCCACATTTACAACAAAGCCACAGTGTTTTGTAGATATCATAATATCTCCCACACGGTATCCTCGTAATCCCGCATCCATAATTAATTTTCCTGCAAAATGTCCTTCAGGTCTTTTAAAGGCACTACCAGCACTAGGTAATTCCAGCGGTTGTTTCTCTTGGCGTTTCTTAGCCAACTCATCCATTGTGGATATTATAGCTTCCTTTTCGCCTTTTGCAAATTGGAATTCAACACTTAGTACTACTAAGCCTCTTTTTTGAATTGCACTAGTACGATATCCTAGTTCTAGCTCTTTTAAGTTAAGAGTTATTATCTCACCATGCTCGTCTATAACTTTAGCACTAGTTACACAATCTTTCATCTCTCCACCGTAGGCTCCTGCATTCATAGTGAGTGCACCACCTAATGAGCCTGGAATTCCAGATGCAAATTCAAACCCTGTTAGTTCGCAATTTGCTATTTGAGAAGCTAAATCTGATAATAAAACACCTGATTCCGCTATAACTTGGTAGTATTCTATCCCTTGAGTTACCCTTAGCTTCTCTACTTCAAAATCACTAAGGCTAGGGGAGATATGAATAATAACGCCGTGATATCCTTTGTCTCCTACTAGGAGATTACTACCATTTCCTATTACATAATAAGGTATCATCATATCCTTGCAAAGTTTAGTTGTAGACACCAGTTCTTCTATATTAGAAGGGGTCACCAAGAAATCTGCACTTCCACCTATTTTAAAAGAAGTGTATTCTTTTAAGGGTTCTTCTATTTTTATATTATCTTCATTGAATATAGTTCTTAGTTTGTTGTACCAATCCTTGTTCAAATCTATACCTCAACAGTTTCCTGCTACTATTTTATAGCAACATAAATAAATATATTCCTAATTCTACACAGGTTCATAGTAGCTATTCACACAATAATTATAACACAAACTTTGTCACTTAATATTCCAAAATCATATTTTAAATAACTTTGGTAAATTTGTTAATTTATCTACTGAATCCTTCTATTCTTTTGAGCTTATTCGCTAATTACCATCTTGGCACTTCCATAGATTCCTGCATCATTTCCTAAAGTAGCCAACTTGAATTCTTTACCTCTTAAATTATGCATTACTTTATTATTGTAATTTTTTTCAGTTACTTCAATTAAAATATTCCCTGCTTTTGATACTCCTCCACCTATAACAAATACTTCTGGATCCACTACAGATGCAATATGCGAACATACAAGTCCTAAGTAATAACCTAATTGTTCTGCAATAATTGTTGCTAGCTTATCTCCATTTTTTGCAGCGTCAAATACCGTCTTCGCAGATATTTTTTGCACGTTCCTTAAAACAGATTCTTCAGTTGTTTTTTCTAATAATCTCTTAGCTTCTTTCACTATTCCAGTTGCTGAAGCAAATTGCTCTAAACATCCATGATTCCCACAATTACAAGCGATTGGCTCATTAGGTTCCACAGTAATATGCCCAATCTCTCCTGCTGCACCACTTACTCCTGTAAGAATCTTACCACCATATATTACACCTCCACCAACACCGGTTCCAAGTGTAATCATAATCATATTAGGGTAGCCCATTCCGCCACCTTTCCACATCTCTCCAAGAGCAGCAACATTGGCATCATTATTCACCTTAACATTCTCAATTCCTGTAAGTCTT
>CAZAKD010000041.1:0-11198 GCA_964485435.1 uncultured Lachnospiraceae bacterium | reverse complement strand
ACCTGTACTAGGTGGAGATGGATGGGATGGCGTTCTTGGTCAATTAGAAGATCCTTCATTAGCCAATGGTGTAATCTTCTTAAGTCCTTTTGCAGCAAATGATACTGCTGAGAATGTTCAGAAGTTCGTGAAAGCATATGAAGGAAAGTTCAGTGATACACCAGATCAATTTGCAGCAGACGGTTATGATGGAGTATATATTATTAAAGCGGCAATTGAAAAGTCAGGATCAACAGATAGTAAAGATCTTATAGCAGCAATGACTGAGATCGAAGTAGATGGAGTAACGGGTAAGATGACATTTACTCCAGAAGGTGAACCAAACAAAGCAGCTAAGCTGATAGAGATTGTAAATGGAGAATATCAGATTAAAAAATAAGAATGAAGATATTTTTATGAAAAAGATGTTGTAATCAGGGTTATTCATACAGCAGCCAGTAACCAGGAACGATGACCCGAGTAAATGCTACTGAAAAAGGAATTTTTGCACTCGTCGGCACTTAGGCTCTGTCCTTTAGAGCCTTATGTACCGCTACGTAGTGCAACTAAGCGAAAGCGGTTCCTTTTCAGTAGCATTTATTCGGGTCATCGTTCCGTCACTTAAGTCAGCTGTGAATAGTAACGAGTAATTGCTTCAACTGTAGTATTTTATAGAGATAATATTTGCAATTTAAAGTGACACAGTGTATTATATTATAGAAATGTATATACATTAATATTAAGAGAATATCTCTATTATTGAAAATTACAAAGGGTTAAGAGGTGGACGAATGAAGTTATTATCTCAATTAATTAATGGATTAAATGCTGGAAGTATATATGCATTAATAGCACTAGGATATACAATGGTATATGGTATTGCAAAAATGATTAATTTTGCTCATGGTGATATTATTATGGTGGGAGCATATGTGGTATGGATTGCAATATCAGTACTTCAATTACCAGTAGGTATAGGATTAGTAATCGGTGTTGTTGTTTGTTCTATACTTGGAATTGTAATTGAAAAGATAGCATACAAACCATTAAGAAAGGCACCACCTTTAGCAGTATTGATTACGGCAATAGGTGTAAGTTACTTTTTACAAAGTGCCAGTTTGTTAATCTTTACATCATCAAAAAGAACATTTCCAGTAAGCTTTAATATTCCTTCTATTACAATAGGAGGAGTTGTAGTGCCAGGACAGACAATATTAATTTTAGCTGTAACATCCATCTGTATGGTAGTACTACATCTATTTATCAATAAAACAAAGGCAGGAAGTGCTATGCTAGCAGTGTCTGAAGATAAAGATGCAGCTCAATTAATGGGTGTTAATGTGAATAGGACTATATCAATGACGTTTGCGATAGGTTCTGCTTTAGCAGCGATTGCAGGTGTACTATTTGCAAGTTCTTATGTATATGTATATCCAACTATGGGTTCCTTAATCGGTATTAAAGCTTTTGTTGCTGCTGTTCTTGGTGGAATTGGAAGTGTTCCAGGTGCAATGCTTGGAGGAATTCTTCTTGGACTTGTTGAAAGTTTATCCAAAACTTATATATCTACACAACTTTCCAACGCAATTGTTTTTGGAATATTAATTATAGTACTTTTGGTTAAGCCAACAGGATTACTTGGTAAGAGCAGACCTGAGAAAGTGTAGGGGTGATAAGATGGACAGAAAGAAGAATAATACATCAAATAAATATACATTGATGACTACAAATAACCTATTAAAGACATTGTTGGTAATAGGAATATATATATTAGTATATATTGTGGTGAGCCAGAATTTATTATTGCGACAATATCGTAGTGTATTGGTATTAACAGCTGTTAATATTATCTTGGCAGTATCACTGAATCTTGTAACAGGGTTTCTCGGTGAATTGTCTTTAGGACATGCAGGCTTTATGATGATTGGTGCATATGCAGGTGCAATATTCTCTAAAGGCATAGTTGCATCTAATGCAACTATGCCTGAGATGTTAGTTATTATTTTGGCGGTTATAATAGGTGGTTTATCGTCAGCATTAGCAGGTATTGTTGTAGGAATTCCAGTACTACGCCTTAGAGGAGATTACTTAGCAATTGTAACTCTCGCATTTGGAGAAATTGTACGTTCAGTAAGTGAGAATCTTAAGATTACCAATGGAGCAACAGGATTAAGTGGTATCGAAACATATGCCAACTATAAGAATTTTACTTATGCCTTTGTAATAATGGTGATTTCTATAATTGTAATATCTAATATAATTACATCAAGGCAAGGAAGAGCCATACTATCAGTTAGAGAGAATCACATTGCAGCTGAATCAATGGGTATTCATATATCAAGATTTAAGCTATTGGCATTTGTAATGGGATCTTTTTTTGCAGGGATAGCAGGTGCAATCCATGCCCATAATCAAGGAAGTATCTTCCCTGGAGAAGCAGGTTATAACAAATCTATTGATATCTTAGTAATTGTAGTACTGGGTGGAATGGGCAGTATTAAAGGGTCCATTATTGCAGCAGTAATTTTAACGATATTACCTGAGATACTACGTGATGCGGCAGACTATCGTCAATTGCTTTATGCAGTAGTGCTTATTCTTATGATGCTTGTGAACTCATCAGATAGATTTGCAACATTAAAGAATAATATGATGGACAGATTGCCTAGAGTAAAAATGCTTCCAAAGAAAGGGGAATAAGAGATGGCTTTATTAGAAGTTAAAAACTTAGGAATCTCTTTTGGGGGATTACATGCGGTAGATGATTTTAATATTAGTATTAAACAGGGACAATTATATGGACTAATTGGACCCAATGGTGCGGGTAAAACTACAGTATTTAATCTGTTAACAGGAGTATATCAACCTACAACAGGTTCTATTCTATTGGACGGTGAAAATATTGTTGGTAAAAGGCCAAATCAGATTAATATATCTGGAATTGGCCGAACTTTTCAAAATATACGCTTATTTAAAAAATTGACAGTATTAGATAATGTAAAAATAGGACTTCATAACCAAATTAAATACCCTACATTGGCAGGCATTCTAAGATTGCCTTCCTATTTCAATGAAGAGAGAAAGATGGATGAAAAGGCAATGGAACTGCTGAAAGTATTTGATTTAGACAAGGAAGCTGATTATCTTGCATCTAATTTGCCTTATGGAAAGCAAAGAAAATTAGAGATCGCAAGAGCACTTGCTACTAATCCAAAACTACTTTTACTAGATGAGCCAGCTGCTGGAATGAATCCAAATGAAACATCAGAGCTTATGGATACAATTCGTCTAATTAGAGATAGATTTAAGATTACAATATTACTGATAGAACACGATATGAAATTAGTGGCAGGAATCTGTGAGCAGATTACTGTTCTTAACTTTGGAACAGAACTTGCAAGTGGAACACCTGATGTAGTATTAAATGATCCAACAGTTATTACAGCATATTTAGGAGAATAGGAGGATTACGCTATGGCTATGTTAGAGATTAAAGATCTACAAGTATATTATGGAGTAATCCAAGCGATCAAAGGAATCTCTTTTGATGTAAATCAAGGAGAAGTGATTGCATTGATAGGGGCAAATGGAGCTGGGAAAACAACCATTCTTCATACGATTACAGGACTTGTGCCAGCAAAAGAAGGAAGCATTACTTTTGAGGGTATGGACCTTTGTAAAACACCTGCTCATACTATCGTATCCCTTGGAATGGCACATGTTCCAGAAGGAAGAAGAATATTTGCAGACCTTACTGTAATGGACAATCTTAAACTAGGTGCATATACTAGAACGGATAAGACTGAGATTAGTAATACTTTAGAGAAAGTATTTAAACGATTCCCAAGACTAATGGAGAGAAAGAGTCAGATTGCTGGAACACTAAGTGGTGGAGAGCAGCAGATGCTTGCAATGGGCAGAGCACTTATGTCTCAGCCTAAGATTATATTAATGGATGAACCATCTATGGGCTTATCCCCTCTATTTGTAACAGAGATATTTAGCATTATTAAGGAAATCAGTGAAAGTGGTACTACAGTATTGCTGGTAGAACAGAATGCAAAGAAGGCTTTATCAATTGCCAATCGAGCTTATGTTCTTGAGACAGGTAAGATAGTATTATCTGGCAATGCAGATGTTCTTATGAATGATGACTCAGTTAAAAAGGCGTATTTAGGAGAATAGGAGGCTTGGTTATGAACAATGTGGTGATTACAATCGCAAGAGGATATGGTAGCGGTGGTAAAACAATTGGAAAGATGCTTGCAAAAGAATTAAATATTGACTTTTACGACAGAGAATTATTAAGATTGGCTTCAGATGAAAGCGGAATTAATGAGCAATTATTTGGAAAAGCAGACGAGAGAGTAAGCAATAGTATTTTATTTAAAGCAGCACGCAAGGTGTATAAAGGTGAATTGATTCCACCAGATAGTGATGATTTTGTTTCAAATCAGAATCTATTTAATTATCAAGCAAAAGTAATTAAGGAATTAGCAAATACTCAATCTTGTGTAATTGTAGGTAGATGTGCAGACTTTGTCCTAAAAGATAATGATAATGTAGTGAAAATATTTGTTCATGCTCCTATGGAGAAGTGTATAGAGAATGTAATGGATATCTCCAGTCTTTCAAGAAAAGAAGCTGAGCGTAAGATTATAAGTACGGATAAAAACAAAGGTGAATATTACAAGTATTATACTGGTAGAGATTGGTACAAGGCCAGCAATTACGACTTATGTCTAAATAGTTGTGAGTTAGGATTCCAGAAATGTGTGGAACTAGTAAAAGCATATATTGATATAAGAATGAAATAGAGATAATTGAAACACTGAGGTGATTGGATGATATCAGAAAAAATGAAAGGCTATGTAAGCAATAGCTCGGTAATACGTGCTTTATTTGAAGAAGGAAAGAAATTAGCTGACCAATATGGTAAAGAGAATGTATATGATTTTAGTCTAGGGAATCCAAGCCTAACTCCACCTAAAGAGATTAAGGAGGCCATGCTTTCTATTACCCAAGAAGAAGATGAGAACTATCTACACGGCTATATGAATAATTCTGGTTATGAAGATGTAAGAACAGCCATAAGTGAATCTATTAATGCTAGATTTTATACAGACTTTAATAAGGATAATATTATTATGACAGTTGGAGCAGCAGGAGGCCTAAATGTCATACTAAAAACATTATTAAATCCACAGGATGAAGTGATTACATTTGCACCCTTCTTTGGAGAGTATAGGAGTTATGTTGGAAACTATGACGGGGACCTTGTTGTAATTTCACCGGATACAGCTGATTTTATGCCTAGATTAGATGAGTTTCAAGATAAGATTACTTCGAAAACCAAAGCAGTTATTATTAATAATCCCAATAATCCTACAGGTGTTGTATACACAGAACAAGTGATTAAAGATATAGCAGTTATTTTAGAAGGTAAGCAAAAGGAATATGGTAATTCTATTTATATTATTTCAGATGAACCATATAGGGAGCTAGTATACGATAATGGGATTGTTCCCTATATTCCAAATTATTATAAGAATACGATTGTAGGATATTCTTTTAGCAAATCTTTATCCTTACCAGGTGAAAGAATAGGATATCTAGTAATTCCTAAAGAAACAGATGACTACAAAGATCTGATTGAAGCAGCGAATGTAGCTAACCGTATTCTGGGTTTTGTAAATGCACCTTCTTTTATGCAAAGAGTGGTTGCACAATGCCTAGACGCTAAGGTAGATATGAGTTTATATAATAGGAACCGTGAATTACTTTATAATAGTCTGTTAGAATGTGGATATACATGTGTAAAACCACAAGGTGCATTTTATCTCTTCATAAAGTCTCTAGAAGAAGATGATGTAGCCTTTGCAGCAGCAGCAAAGAAACATAATATATTAATTGCGCCAGGATCTTCTTTTGGATGCCCTGGTTATTGTAGAATCGCTTATTGCGTAGATTATAGCACAATCGAGAATTCACTCAGTGCATTCCAAAAGTTAGCCAACGAATATAAAACTCAATAGAAAGGATGCAATTATGAAGAAGTGGGAACAAAACATTCGAAAAGTAGAACCATATGTACCTGGAGAACAGCCAAATAATTCAGATATGGTTAAATTGAATACCAATGAGAATCCTTATCCACCAGCACCCGGAGTTATTCAAGCTTATAAGGAGCTAGATTTAGATATGTTAAGAAGATATCCAGATCCATCGTCCTCATTGTTGATAGAATCTCTGGCGGAGTATTATCATGTGGATAAAAACCAAGTATTTGTAGGAGTTGGTTCAGATGATGTTCTCGCAATTGCTTATTTGACATTCTTTAATTCTAAAAAACCTATATTATTCCCTGACATTACATACTCATTTTATGATGTGTGGGCAAACTTATATGGAATACCATATGAGCGTCCAGCACTTCTAGAAGATTTTCATATTCGTAAAGAAGACTATTATAAAGAAAATGGTGGAATAATAATTGCCAACCCTAATGCTCCTACAGGTGTATGTGAGAGTTTAGATGTAATCAGAGATATATTAGATCACAACCAGGATGTAGTGGTAATTGTTGATGAGGCATATGTGGATTTTGGAGGTGTTTCGGCACTAGAGTTAATAGGGGAATATGAGAATCTATTGGTTGTGCAGACTTTTTCAAAATCTCGTTCTATGGCTGGTATGCGAATTGGATTTGCTATCGGTCATGAAGATCTAATTAAAGCATTAAATGATGTGAAATATTCTTTTAATTCCTATACTATGAATCAACCTTCGTTATATCTTGGGGTTCCTGCTATTACAGAGGATACTTACTTTAAAGATACAATTCAACGAATTATAGCAACTCGGGAAACTGCTAAACAAAAACTAACAGAATTAGGATTTACATATCCAGATTCTAAGGCAAATTTTATATTTGCAACCCATAATGAGTATAAGGCAGCTGATATATATCAATATCTTAGAGATAGACATATATATGTAAGGTATTTTAATCTTCCTAGAATAGATAATTATCTTAGAATATCTGTAGGAACAGAGCAAGAAATGGAACTATTAATTGGCGCACTAACAGACTATATTGCACATATGAGGTAACTATGCTAGTAGATAAATTGATTAAAAACCATGAATTATCAAAGGATGAATATATAGAGCTTTTAGAACAGATGACTCCTGAGATACAAGAAAGATTACATACGGAAGCCGATCGTCTTAAAAGACAGCACTTTGGAGATAAAGTATATACAAGAGGACTAATTGAATTCACCAACTATTGTAAAAACAATTGCTATTACTGTGGAATTAGATTGGATAATAAGAATGTCTCTAGATATCGTTTGACTGAAGAAGAGATTATGTTATCTTGTGAAACAGGATATGAACTGGGATTTCGAACTTTTGTACTTCAGGGGGGAGAAGATCCATATTACACAGACGATAGAATGGTTGATATGATTACTCAGATTAGACATAGATATCCAGATTGTGCAATTACCTTATCTCTTGGAGAGAGAAGTCATGAAGCATATAAAAGATATAAAGAAGCAGGCGCAGATAGATATCTTCTTCGTCATGAGACTTCTAATGAAGAGCATTACAGCCGTTTGCATCCAGCAAATCTAACTTTGAAGAACAGAAAAGATTGTCTTTTTGATTTGAAATCATTGGGATATCAAGTTGGAGCTGGATTCATGGTAGATTCCCCTTATCAAACCAATGAAACCATTGCAGAAGATCTTGTATTTATTAAGGAGCTTGATCCTGAGATGGTGGGAATTGGGCCTTTTCTTCCACATCATGATACCATATTCTCAGATCATCCAAAGGGAAGTGTGGATAAGACTCTTTTATTGTTGTCTATCATTAGAATTATATTACCAAAGGTTTTACTCCCTGCAACCACAGCATTAGGCACTGCAGACCCTCGAGGACGAGAAAAAGGGCTTCAGGCAGGTGCTAATGTTGTTATGCCAAATCTATCTCCAGTAGATGTTAGAAAAAAATATTCTCTATATGACGATAAAATATGTACTGGTGAAGAAGCGGCAGAATGTAAGGGTTGTTTAAGCAGGAGAGTGGAATCAGTTGGCCATAGGTTAGTGGAAGAGCGAGGAGACGCTCCTAAGTGATAGGTCATCTTAGATCAGAGTGATCATGATGAGCTAAACGGTTTTGAACCACTGGTGTTTTTTCTAAAAATGGGAGTAGTATGCTGGAAACAATAATTCCAAATATATTTTGAACTATATTAGCAGGAATACCAGTTAAGGCGGCAACAACGCCACTTCCTAATAGGAATGAATCAAAGGAAAAGTAACCTGTTGTTACAATAATTCCTCCAGCAATTCCGGCTATGATGACTGCGATTGAACGTATTTTTTTAGTTGTCAACACTGAATAGATAGCACCACCAACAATGGCCGCAATAGCTTTGATGATTAAAGTAGCAATAGCATATTGGGGATATCCAGATAGAAGATCAGCCAACATTGATCCTATTCCGGCAGCAAGGCCACCATAGATTGGTCCAAGAATTATTCCGCTAAGAAGGACCAAGCCATCTCCAAGATGAATGTAGCCGCCCGTTGGGGAAGGAACTTGGATGATCATTGTAGCTACACAGGTCATAGCGGCCATTAATGCTGTTGTTATAATTGTAAATGTAGTTCTTTTTGACTTCATAATAAATCCTCCTTAATATATAATTATGTTAGAGTCAATATACAACAATTCTGGCACTTTTGTAAGAGCCAGATATTATAAAATAGACAGTGCCACATAATGAACATTTTAAGAAAGGAAGGGTTAACCATGAAGATATCAACTAAAGGAGTCTATGCAATTGAAGCAATGACAGATCTGGCAAGATATTCTACCCAAGAGGTAGAGAGCCTTAAAAATATAGCGGAGCGACGACAATTATCAGAAAAATATCTAGAACAGATTATTAGAGCACTCAAAAAAAAAGATCTAGTGGTTAGTATACGTGGTGCTGGTGGTGGTTATCAACTATCTAAATCTCCAAAGGATATTACAGTACTTCAAATATTAGATGCTGTTGAGAAAAGCTTAATGCCTATAGAGTGTTTATCAGGGGAGATGGATTGTGGTAATAAAATGAAATCTTGCGCTCCGCGTGTATTTTGGGGTAAGTTATGGTCGGTGATTGAAGATGTTGCTGGACAGATAAGTTTACAAGATATATTGGATGAAAGTGATCGATATGATAGAGAAGAATCGATAGAATATTATATCTGATGAATATTAAAGACTAAGTTTCCTTTGAATAAGGATGCTTAGTCTTTTCTCAATATGTGATTGACAAGAAACAAGGGGTACAATATAATTAAATGCAAATGATTTGCATTTAATAAAATATGGGGATAAATATTCCTTAGGATGGAGTTATATATGAAGAAGAAAAGTTTGTTTATGATAGGAATTATGTTAGTGTTATCTTTATGTAGTATAATATATATTAAGATACTTGAGGGAAATAATGGTGATGCCAAAGAAAAGATTACCATAGTTACTTCATTTTACCCTATATATATTGCAGCCAGTAATGTGGTAGCAGATGTTGAGGGAATCGAATTAATTAACCTTGCAGAAAATCAGACAGGCTGTTTACATGATTATCAACTAACTACACAGGATATGAAGACATTAGAAGAAGCAGATGTATTTATTATTAATGGTGGTGGAATTGAGAGCTTCATGGAAGGAATTACTGAGAACTATCCAGATCTTCTTGTCATTGATACAAGTGAAGGAATTGATTTCTTACCTAGCGAAGGGACTAGCCATGATCATGATCATGAACATGAAGGAGCCCATGAAGATGAACATGGTCATGAACATGGAGACGTGAATCCACATATTTGGCTTGATCCTAGTAGATATATTATGCAAGTTGGGAACATAAGAGATGGTTTAATTAGCTTCAATAAAGAAAATGGAACGATATATAATAATAATGCGGCTCAATATATTGGAGAAGTAGAAAAAGTAAGAGAAGAACTTTTTGAAAGTCTGAAAGAACCATTGAATAAAGAGATTGTTATTTTTCATGATGGATTTGCATATCTATCAGATATTCTTGGTTTAGATTTGGTTTATACAGTGAACCTAGAGGAAGATACTACGTTAAGTGCAGGTGAAATAGGAGAAATAATAGACGAGATTCGATATCATGGAGTAAAGGCCCTATATACAGAAGAACAATATAGTCTTCAGATTCCAGCCAATGTTGGGAAAGAAACTGGTGTAGAGGTATATGTTATTAATACTATTGTAGATGGAGATGGAACAAGAGATTCATATATTAATGGTATGAGAAGTAATATTCAGGTATTGAAAAATTCACTTTACGAGGAGTAGCTATGGGTAGATTTGGTATGAAGGCAGTAATAAATAAGCAAGACCATATGACATCATGTGGCCTCCATTGTATTAAGATACAAAATATAGGTGTTAAGTTTGGTTCAAAAACAATTATAGACAATATTAATCTACACATTCATTGTGGTAAACTCACGGCCATTATTGGAAGAAATGGTGCAGGAAAGAGTACTCTTATGAAAGCTATTCTTGGAGAGATACCTCATGCAGGAAACACAACATTTCGAAATATAAAAACAAACCAAGAGGAAAAATTAAGAATGGGATATGTTCCTCAGATGATAAATATTCCTCGCAATACACCAACAAGCGTGTATGATTTATTTGCTAGTTTTATTAGCAATACTCCTGTTTTTTTAATACGTAGTCATAAAGTATATAAATATATAAAAGAGCGTTTAAAAATGTTTCAAGCAGAAGAGTTGATTGATAAGCAGGTATGTGATCTATCAGGTGGAGAATTGCAAAGAGTTCTACTTTCTATAGCTACCACACCTTTGCCAAATCTATTGTTATTGGATGAGCCTATATCTGGCATAGACAATAACGGAATGGAATTATTCTATGAGACAGTAGATCAACTTAAGAAAAATTGGGATATAGCCATTCTTCTTGTATCTCATGATTTGGAATATGTTGCTAAATATGCAGACCATGTAGTTCTTCTGGATGGTACCATCCAAAAGGAAGGTGCTCCAAAGGAGGTCTACGAGAGCGAAGAATTCAAATCTGTGTTTGGTAATATATCATTTCAAGGGATGTGAGAAGAGTATGAATACAATATATGAACTAATAGAAAA
>CAZAKD010000040.1:9599-11284 GCA_964485435.1 uncultured Lachnospiraceae bacterium | reverse complement strand
TTCACTTTCTTTTTCATAAGAATTAGAGGTTATGATACAAGATACATAATCATATATTTAAATAGAGGGGTTTATGGAAAAGGGTGCAATAATTTCAGATTGTAGTAAATATCGTTATTCACTTTGGCGTATTTGGGATAAAGAGAAACCTATATTTACATTTATTGGCCTAAATCCTTCAACAGCAGATCATATTCAAGATGATCCAACTCCACTTAGAGAGATTAATCCGGATATCACAAGTAGTCTTGAGAGTATCGTTATGAAATGTATGCAAAAGAAACCAGAGAGAAGATATCTATCAGCTCATGAATTAATCATTGACTTGAAAAAGAGTATCTCTAATCCTAATGGTGATTTTGTTAAGATTCCTGCAGCAATTATTACGGATTCACCAACGATTAATATATCTGATGAAGAAGTAAGACATATTAAGAATGAAGTAAAATTAAATGGAAGAAGCCATACAGGAGATCTTCCAGTTTCTCATGTGAGCGAAGATCATACAGATGTAGATTCTGATTCTGATGTGGATCCTAAATTGGAGAAGATCATTGTATCAGGAAGTATTATAGCTGCAGTGATTCTTGGCCTTATGATTATTTTCCTTGTTGGAAAAACATTTGGACTATTTCAATTTGGCGGCAACAAAGATCCAGAGACGGATCCAAATGTAAATGAACAAATTCAAGATGAGAATGAACCAGTGATTGCTCCAGAATTAGTTGGTATGACACTTGAAGATGCAATGAAGTTATTGAAAGATATGGATGTTGGAAGTCGTTATGAATATCAATACAATGATGTAATTGAAAAAGAGAGAATTATTGAACAATCCATTGCCAAAGGTGAAGAGATTCCTATTGGAGAAGTAATTATATTAACAGTAAGTAGTGGACCAAAGTCATTCCAAGTTCCTGATGTATATAATCGTCTTGATGAGGAAGCCATTACAATATTAACTGAAGCAGAATTAGGAAATAGACATGAATTTGAGTTCAGTGATACAGTGGAACAAGGTAGAGTTATACGCACTGTTCCTGAGCGTGGCGCGGAAGTTAAGAAGGGTGACGCGGTTACTATTGTATTAAGTAGTGGTAAAGAAGAAGTTATGAAACTGGTTCCTGATCTTCGAAATCTTACAGAAGAACAAGCGATTCAGAAGTTGAAAGACCAAGGATTAATCCAAGGTAATATTACTTACAAGAACTCTGAAGAAGTAGAGGAAGGACTTGTAATAACACAAAGTTACTCTGTCAATAAAGAAGTGGTAGAGGGAACTGCTGTAGACTTTACAGTTAGTAAAGGGCCAGAAGAAAAAGAATATATCTATAGAGGTAGTGTGACGATTAATGATAATCCGTTTTTATCGGAAGAAGAAGAGGGTGTAATTACATTAGAGCTGACTCAAGATGGTGAGCAGACTGGCGTATATGAAAGTGTATTAACTTATGATGATTTCCCATTAACTCAACAGATTACAGGTAATAGTGAATCTAATGGTGAAATAAGAATGTATCTCAATGGGGAGAGATTACCTGGTCAATGGACGATTACATTTACTAAGGTACTTAAAGAATGACAGGAAAGATAATTAAAGGAATTGCAGGCTTCTATTACGTTCATACGACGGATTTCTCCGTCTATGAATGTAAGGCAAAAGGTGTGTTTCGTAATGAAAAGCG
>CAZAKD010000040.1:0-9589 GCA_964485435.1 uncultured Lachnospiraceae bacterium | reverse complement strand
GTGGGGGATAATGTAGAGTTCGATATCATTGATGAAGAGGAACGAAAAGGAAATATTACGGAGCTATTGCCAAGGATGAATGAATTGGTTCGCCCAGCTGTGTCTAATGTTAATCAAGCGATGGTTATATTTGCAGCTACTCAACCTACGCCTAATTATAATCTTTTGGATCGTTTTTTGATTATGATGGAACAACAAGGTGTAACAACTATAGTTTGTTTTAACAAGATGGATATTGCATCACAAGAGGAACTCAAGGAATTAGAACAAGTTTATCAAAAATGTGGCTATCAAGTCTTATTTATAAGTGTACGAGAGAGTATAGGTATCCATTCTATTCGTGATGTGTTAAAAGGCAAAACCACTGTTCTTGCAGGACCTTCTGGTGTTGGTAAGTCATCCTTATTGAATAAACTTATGCCAGAGGCACAGATGAAAGTTGGCCCTATCAGTGATAAGATCAAAAGAGGAAAGCATACTACAAGACATTCTGAATTATTTACCCTGGAGGAATCCACATATATTATGGATACTCCAGGTTTTAGCTCGCTATATATTAAGGATATTGATAAAGAGCAGCTCAGAGACTTTTTCATTGAGTTCAAAGAGTACGAGCAGTATTGTAGATTCCAAGGATGTGTTCATATTAATGAACCGGACTGTGGTGTAAAACAAGCACTTGAGCAAGGTGAGATTAGTGCAATAAGATATGATAATTACAAGATCCTATACAATGAATTAAAAGATACAAGGAGATATTAGAATGAATAGATTAGCCCCATCCATATTAGCAGCAGATATTACAAAGTTAGGTGAAGAGGTACGTAGCATTGACCAATTAGGAGCAGATTATATCCATATTGATGTTATGGATGGAATCTATGTTCCAAGCATCTCTTATGGCCTTCCGGTTGTGCAAGGTGTGAGAAGAATAACTGATAAAATACTAGATGTTCATCTCATGATTGAAGAACCTATTCGATATGTTGAGGATTACGCAAAAGGTGGAGCGGACATTATTACTGTTCATGTAGAAGCTTGCAAACATGTACACAGAACAGTATCTAGAATTAAAGAGTTGGGAGTGAAGGTTGGGATATCTCTTAATCCAGGCACTTCTCTGTCAACTCTTGACTGCATCTTAGAGGATATTGACATGGTACTTTTAATGAGTGTGAATCCAGGATTTGGTGGTCAAAGTTTTATTCCTAGCTCTATTGACAAGATTAAAGAACTTAAGGCAATTATAACGAAAAAGAATCTTAATATTGATATTGAAGTGGATGGCGGAATAAACCGAGACAATGTGGAACAAGTATTAAAAGCAGGAGCCAATATTATAGTGGCAGGAACCTCTGTATTTGCAGGGAATATTGAAGATAATATGGCTCACTTTAGAAAGGCTTTGGCTAATGATTAAACGTAAGAATACCATACTATTGTTCTCAGGCGGGCATATTGAATTAGCATGTGTGAGAGAATTGATCAAAGAATTAGATTATGATCTTATTATTGCTATTGATAAAGGACTTGAGGCAGTTCGTTCATTAGATATAATTCCTGATTATATTGTAGGTGATTTTGATTCAGTTACACCTGGAATTATGGGGGAGTACAAAGATTCCGTTGTAAAAACATATTCTTCTATGAAAGATGATACGGACACTCAGCTAGGAATTGAATTGGCATTATCCCTTTCGCCCACTCAGATTATTATATTTGGAGGAATGGGGACTAGAATGGACCACACACTAGCCAATATTCATCTCTTGCTTCTTTCACACAAGCAAGATGTGGATGCGTATATGATTGACTCTAATAATAAAGTTTATCTTATAGATTCCAATAAAAAGATTGAAAAGAAGAAACTGTATGGTAATTATTACTCCTTGTTACCTTTGAGCCAGAAGGTAGTAGGTGTTACTTTAAAAGGTTTTAAGTATCCTTTAGATAAGGCCACAATAGAGATAGGTCAAAGCATAGGAATCAGCAATGAAGTAGTAGATGAAGTAGCCTATGTAGAAGTGGAAAAAGGCATAATGATCGCTATTGAAGCGAGAGACTAACAGATAGATTGAGAGGAAAAACACAGATGAAATTAGGTATAGTAGGCTTACCAAATGTAGGAAAAAGCACACTTTTTAATTCATTGACAAAGGCAGGAGCAGAATCAGCGAATTATCCTTTCTGCACCATCGACCCCAATGTTGGAATTGTTACAGTTCCAGATGAAAGACTTCAAGTTCTTGCAAAAATATATGAGTCTCAGAAAATATTGCCAGCAGCAATAGAGTTTGTAGATATTGCCGGACTTGTAAAGGGAGCTTCAAAAGGTGAAGGACTTGGAAATCAATTCCTTTCTAACATTAGAGAAGTAGATGCAATTGTACATGTTGTAAGATGTTTTGAAGATAGTAATATTATTCATGTGGATGGTTCAATTGATCCACTTAGAGATATTGAAACGATTAATCTTGAATTAATATTCTCAGACCTTGAGGTAGTTGATAGACGATTAACAAAGGCTGGAAAAGGTGCGCAAAGAGATAAAGATATGGCAAAAGAAAGTGAACTTCTTAAGAGGTTAAAGGATCATCTAGAAGCAGGAAAGATGGCTATTGCCTTTGAAACTGATGATGAAGATGAAGTTGCTTTACTTACAGAATTTAATCTTTTAACATATAAACCTGTAATATATGCTGCTAATGTAGAGGAAATGGATTTGTCTAGTGATGGTAATGACAATCCTAATGTTGCTCTTGTAAGGGAATTTGCTCAAAAAGAGGATTCGGAAACTTTTGTTATATGTGCTCAAATTGAACAAGAGATTGCTGAACTAGATGATGACGAAAAGAAGATGTTCCTTGAAGAACTGGGATTAGAAGAATCAGGACTTGAAAAACTCATACGTGCAAGCTATAATCTCTTAGGATTAATCAGCTATCTTACAGCTGGCCCTCAAGAGACAAGAGCATGGACAATAGAAAAGGGGACGAAGGCACCACAGGCAGCTGGAAAGATTCATACAGACTTTGAGAGAGGATTTATTCGTGCAGAAGTGGTGAATTATAAGAATCTTGTGGAATGTGGTAGTTATAATGCTGCAAAAGAGAAAGGGCTTGTTAGATCAGAAGGAAAAGAATATGTAGTGGTTGATGGGGATGTAATACTATTCCGATTTAATGTGTAATTGATTCTGAGGAAAGATATTAAGAAAGAAGATGGTGTAAATTATGTTATTAGATATGAGTATTGGCTTCCCCAATCTAGGAATTGAACTATACAATGTAGGTACGGGAATTGACATCTTTGGGTTTAAAATTGCTTATTATGGAATGATTATTGCATTTGGAATGTTAATGGGGTATCTAGTGGCAGAATGGCAAGCAAGAAGAACTGGCCAGGATAAGGATCTTGTCGTTGATTTTGCACTATATGCAATCATTATATCGGTTATCGGTGCTAGGATCTATTATGTTATATTTGCCTGGGATGAATTTAAAGACAATTGGTTATCTGTCTTCAAGACTAGAGGTGGTGGACTTGCTATATATGGTGCAGTTATAGCTGCCGTAATCACAGCATTTGTATATTCTAAGATTAAAAAAATATCTTTTTTTGTTCTTGCTGATACTTGTTGTGTAGGGCTTATCACTGGTCAGATTATAGGTCGTTGGGGTAATTTCTTTAATAGAGAAGCATTTGGTGGATATACAGATAATCTATTTGCCATGCTATTAAAACAATCAGAAGTACCATCTAGTGATATTACGCTGAAGATGTTAGAGAATCTAGTAATGATTGATGGTGTGTCTTACATACAGGTACATCCAACTTTCTTGTATGAATCACTATGGAATTTAGCACTTTTAATATTTGTATTAATATATACTAAATACAAAAGATTTGATGGAGAGCTCCTTCTGCTTTATTTTATAGGATATGGATTAGGTAGACTCTGGATTGAGGGGTTAAGAACAGACCAATTATTATTATGGGGTACCAATATTGCAGTTTCTCAACTTCTATCATTAATACTAGTAGTAGCATCTCTAATCATTATAGTGCTAAAGAGAAGGAAAATAGGACTAAATACTCATTCTTTTAAACAATAGGAATAAAAACTATATGTAGGTGTAAAACAACATTTCCAATAAAAACAACACTATATATTGTATGTCTCAAAAACATGAATTATTACTGAATAATAATTCATGTTTTTTTTGAGCTTTTACTTGAATAATTCCCAAAAATAAGTTAAAATAACATCATAAGTGGAGTGAAGTGGTGGAAAGTGGTGGATAAGTGATAATAAGTGGTAGATTATCCTAACATTTCATTAGAACGAAGGTGATGTCAATGTCGATGTTCATGGGAGAATATAATCATACGATTGATTCTAAAGGTAGAATTATTGTTCCAGCTAAATTAAGAGAGACTTTAGGAGAAGAATTTATAGTAACTCTTGGTTTAGATGGATGTCTATTTGTGTATCCCAATGAAGAATGGCAGACATTTGTTCAACAGTTAAAGAACCTACCTGGAAGTAAGAACGCTAGACAATTACAACGTTATTTTATGGCTGGAGCAGCCAATTGTGAAGTGGACAAGCAAGGAAGAATCTTAATACCGGTCAAATTGAGAGAACAAGCAGGATTAGAGAAAGACGTAGTATTTGTTGGTGTGTTAAGTAAGATTGAGATCTGGAGTAAAGAACGATGGGATGGCAATAATAACTATGATACTATGGACGAAGTTGCAGAACATATGTCAGAGTTAGGTCTTAGCTTTTAGGAGGAAAGAATGGAATTTAAACATATATCAGTATTATTAGAGGAAACGATTGTGAATATAAAAGAAGATGGAATCTATGTAGATGGAACTCTTGGTGGTGCAGGTCATTCATACCAGGTATGTAGAAGACTTGGAGAACATGGAAGACTCATTGGTATTGATCAAGATAGCGCTGCGATAGAAGCCGCAAGCCATAGGTTAGAGGAATTTGGAGATAAAGCAACGATTGTTCGTAGCAATTATGCTAATATGTCATCAGTTTTACATGAGATTGGAATAGAGAAAGTAAGTGGAATTATCTTAGATCTTGGTGTGTCATCTTATCAACTAGACACGATAGAAAGAGGATTCTCTTATAAGGTAAATGCACCATTAGATATGCGAATGGACACCAGAAATGATTTAACGGCGAAAGACATTGTGAATCATTATTCAGAACAGGAACTTTATCGAATGATTAGGGACTATGGAGAAGATAAGTTTGCAAAGAATATAGCCAAACACATTGTAAGAATGAGAGAAGAAAAAGAATTAGAGACAACAGATGAATTGGTTGAAGCTATTAAAGCTGCAATTCCTATGAAACTCAGAGTTGGGACAGGCCATCCAGCCAAGAAGACATTTCAAGCGATACGAATTGAATTGAACAAAGAGTTAGAAGTTTTAAATAATTCTTTGAACGATATGATTGAATTATTAGAAGATAAAGGAAGAATATGCATTATTACATTTCATTCTCTTGAAGATAGAATTGTAAAAAGTATCTTCCGCAATAGTGAGAAACCTTGTACTTGCCCGCCTAATTTCCCGGTATGCGTGTGTGGGAATGTATCAAAAGGTAAAGTAATCACAAGGAAGCCTATTCTACCTAGTGATGAGGAAATTGGGGTTAATAAAAGGTCAAAAAGTGCAAAACTTAGGGTTTTTGAGAAAAGAATACTATCTTAAATAATAATGATAATTATGTTAGGGGTGTGAAAGCTTGGACAAGCAGGGTAGGTCCTATGGGACTATGTATGAAGATGGCAATGCAGTAAGACGAATCTATGATAATCCTTACAAATATAATACACAACCTAAGAGAAATCAGCCATTAACGGAAGAAGAATTTCGTAGATTAAGAAAAAAAGATAAAGATGTAGGAAAAAGAAATAGAAAAGCCAGACAAAGTATAACAAGTATGGATATTGTATCTTTTCTTTGCTTGTCAATATCTATTGGAGTTACATTCTATATGTGTATTAGTTTTCTTATGGTTCAATCGAAGATTACTAGTATGAGTAAAGAGACTGCAAGATTACAGAGTGAACTTATAGAACTACAGAATGAGAACAACTCAACCCTTGAAAGAATTGAAACATCTGTTGATCTTTCTAAAGTTTATAAAATAGCCACAAAAGAGTTAGGAATGGTACATGCGAATAATAATCAAGTTATAACATATGAGAATGCAGAAAGTGATTATGTAAGAAAATATGCAGAGATTCCTGAAGCAAATAAAGAACATATATTAGAACGGTTTATTAATAAGTAGGTGTAAATTATGAGAGTTAATAATAAAAGAAAAACAAGCAATAAATTTACCATCAAAATGCAAGCAAGTCTATTGCTTGTTTTTTGTATGTTTTTAATTATATTTATTATTCTTGCTATTCGATTACTGATATTAAATAATGAAAAGGGAGATCGATATGCTAAGAGGGTTCTATCTCAGCAAACTTATGTAAGTAATGTACTTCCTTACAAGCGAGGAGATATTCTTGATAGAAATGGTACGGTCTTAGCAAGAAGTGAAAAAGTATATAACTTAGCTATAGATCCTAAAGTAATTCTTGAAGAGATTGAGGGCAATCGAATCTATGTGGAACCTACTATCAATGCTATTCATGCTACATTTAAACTTGAAAAAGAGATGATACGATCAATATTAGAAGAAAAGAAAGACAAAAGATATGTAATACTACAAAAAGGCTACTCTTACGACGAGATGAATGCTTATTTGGATTATATTGAAAGTTTAAAGCAAGCAGATAAAGAAAATGAGACTGATTTAGCTCATAAAATTAAGGGAGTTTGGTTTGATGAAGAGTATGTTAGAAAGTATCCTTTAGATTCCGTTGCAAGTGATGTGATTGGATTTACGGTAAATGAAACAGTAGGTAATTGGGGAATAGAAGAATACTACAATGAGTATCTGAATGGTACAAATGGCAGAGAATATGGATACTTTGATTCAGAGCTAAAATTAGAAAGAACCGTAAAGCCAGCAAAAAATGGAGATACAATAATATCAACAATTGACGCAAACATTCAAAATATTATAGAAAAAGAAATTAAGAAATATAATGATGAAGTGGGAAGTAAGAATACTGCAGTATTGGTAATGAATCCACAAAATGGTGAAATTATTGCAATGGCATCTTATCCTACATACAATCTGAACGAACCAAGAGATTTGAAAGGCTTTTTTACTGAAGAAGTGATTGAAGCCATGTCTTCAGAGGAAAAATTAACTCAATTAAATGAAATTTGGAGAAACTATGTAATTAGTGACACTTTTGAACCCGGTTCAACCTTTAAACCCTTTACTATAGCAGCAAGTTTAGAAGAAAATGTTGCCAATGATACAAGAACCTATGAATGTGACGGTATCGAGGAAGTTCTAGGAGTAAAGATTAGATGTAGTAAAAGGGCAGGTCATGGAATAATTACCTTAAAAGAAGCCATGATGTACTCATGTAATGATGTATTAATGCAGATTGCAGGGCAAACAGGGAAGAATATGTTTAGTAAATATCAAGAAATGTTTGGATTTGGTTCTAAGACAGGAATTGACTTGCCAGGTGAAGCAAATGGGCTGGTATTTAATAAAGAACAGCTTAATCCGATTGAACTAGCTACTAGTAGCTTTGGTCAAGGTGAGACAGTGACAATGGTGCAGATGCTAAGTGCATTTTCTTCAATAATAAATGATGGCTCATATTATAGGCCGCATGTAGTAAAAGAAATAGTGAATGAAAATGGTGGGATTGTCAAGAATAAAGAAAAAATACTTATGAAAGAGACGACCTCTAAAAAAACATCAGAACTATTGAGAGAATATATGTATCAAACCGTAGAAACTGGTACTGCAAAAGGAGCTAAAGTTCCAGGTTATACAATTGGTGGTAAGACTGGAACTGCAGAGAAAGTTCCAAGAGGACAGGGTAATTATCTGGTGTCATTTATAGGATTTGCACCTGTTTATGAACCTCAGATTGCTATATATGTAATTGTTGATGAACCTAATGTAACCTTTCAAGCTGATAGTTCTATTGCAACAAAGATGGCTGGAAGAATTATGGAACAGATTTTCCCTTTTCTCAACATATATCCAACTGAAGGTTTAGAAGAAGTAATTGAGGAATAATTCTTTGTTTGTTCATATCTTGCGAATTCTAGTAATAAAATAAATATAATTAGGGTTATGGAGTTAGATATGATTAAAAACAAGACTTATAATCGAAGGAACTTATTAATAGTTGTAATAGTAATATTAACTGTCATTGCATCCTTACTGTTAAGATTGGGATATCTTATGATATTTTACTCAGAAGAGTATGGACAAAAAGCGAAAGAGATTCATGAAAGAGAGCGTCCTATAAAAGCCCAAAGAGGTAAAATATATGATGCTACTGGTGTAGAGATTGCAGATCAGATTAGAGAATTATCGCTAAACGGTGTAATGGTAGATGAAGATTACAAACGTTACTACCCATTTGACAGCCTTGCCTCTAAAGTACTGGGGTTTACAGGAAGTGATAATCAAGGAATATTAGGTTTAGAGGTGTATTATGATACATATCTAAAGGGTATGAATGGAACAATTCTTACATTAACCACAGCCAAAGGTGTTGAGATTGAAAATGCTGCTGAAGATAGAATTGAGCCTGTGGCTGGGAATAATCTTCATCTAAGCCTTGATGTAAATATTCAAACATACGCCCAGCAGGCGGCTATTAAGGTTATGGAAGCGAAAGAAGCGAATAATGTTAAGCTTATCGTTATGAATCCCCAGAATGGGGAGATATTGGCTATGGTTAATGTTCCAGAGTTCAACTTAAATGATCCATATAGATTAAATGTACCTACAGATGGATTGACAGAAGAAAAGCTAAATGAGTTATTAAATGGTATGTGGAGAAATGAGTGTATTAGCGATACATACGAGCCAGGATCTACTTTCAAAATTGTTACTGCTACGGCGGCATTGGAAGAAAAGGTTGTTGAACTTGACGATACTTTTACATGCCCAGGTTTTCGTATTGTAGAAGATAGAAGAATACGTTGTCATAAAGTAAAAGGACATGGATTAGAGACATTTGTAGAGGGAATACAGAATTCATGTAATCCAGTATTTATGGAGATAGGAAGCCGTGTTGGTGCCACTAATATGTATAAATACTATAAACGCTTAGGATTATTTCAAAAAACAGGTATAGATGTTCCGGGAGAAGCAAATTCGATTATGCACAAGTTAGATGATATTGGTGCTCGTGCATATCTCCCAGGTTTTAGAATAGGAGGAAAGACTGCAACTTCTGAAAAGCTTCCAAGAAGTAGCAATAAGTACATTAGTTCTTTTATAGGATTTGCGCCTGCAGATGACCCACAAGTTATTGCAATTATATTAATTGATGAGCCTGTTGGAATCTACTATGGTGGAACCATCGCTGCACCTGTGATTGCCGAATTGTTTGATAATATTCTTCCTTACTTAGGGATTGAAGAAGAATACACCCAAGAAGAGTTAGAA